>DASRZD010000698.1:0-3322 GCA_035686805.1 Armatimonadota bacterium | reverse complement strand
CGGTACGCGATGCGCGAGCTTCGAGTGCTATTCGGTGCCACCACCGACGATGATGTGAAGGGCCAGATCAACATCCTTGAGCGGGCCTTCCGGGGGCCGATCACCGGGGCTATCAACCGGGAACTCAACCTGCTCCGGCGTAACGGCGTGACCGGCACGAACCTGCTGAAGACGCTGAGCCGCGTCTACCACCAGCACAACATGCGCGATTGGGCCGACTATCGCGGGATGCAGATTCAGGGACAAGAGGTGCCACGGATTGTGTGCAGCGAGGGGATGGAATGAAGGCAAGCGATACCAAGATGGACCGCCTGAAAGCGACCGAGCGGGAGATCAGGCGGCAGAAACAGCGCGAAAAGCGCGGTATTCGGGCTGTGCTTGAGCTGCTGGGATACCGGGTCACGCTGATCCGGGGGCAGGAGAAGCCGGACACCATCGTATACGTCTCGAAGGACGGCACGAAGAGCAAGATCGGCATCGAGCATACCAGTTACGTCGTTGACGCGCTGCACGGCAAAGAGTCGCAAGGTATGGGATTCTATGAGCTGTGGCGGAAGGTCTCGGCGAGTATCAAGCGCCGGCTCAGCCATATTCCGGAGGTGGAGAGCGTAGATGGCTGGGTGCGGTTCTGTACGGACGTTGTTCCGCCGCACACATGCTGCCGACCGTTGGCCGCCGAGTTGATCGCTCTCGCGCGGGAATTCCCTATGGCGCAGGGCGAGGAAAAGGAGTTCTGCCGCCGGCTCAAGTACGAACCACGAACCAAGAAAGTGGTCGAGATACCCACGCACTATCCTCTCCTGCGGCAGTACGTTGAGGAAGTGACTTTGCTGAATACCGGGTGTCATATCCGGCTGTGGACCTGCCGCAATACCAGTGCTTCCCATGTTGGGCTTTCCAGGAGACACATTGCCGAGATCATCACGGCGTATAACGGCAAGGCGGCCAGGTATGTGTGGGGCAACGTAGACGAGCGATGGCTGATAATTGCCGCCTCCGGCAGCCCGATCTTCACGACGGCTGATCCATACCCCCAGTGGTTTGAGTGGGATTGCCCGGAGATCAAGGTGGCCTGTACATCGCTCAGCTTCGACCGTATCTACTTCTGGGGCGGGCGGTTCGACTGGTGCAAGGAGATATATCCGGGTGCGCCGATTGTGCAGAAGGAGTGGAGAACGTGAAGACAAGACTTGCGGAAGATTCTGAACATAGGACATGGCTACGGACAGGTTCCCACTACACAGATCGTCGTTCTGGATGCGCGATCGCGATGTGCGCGAGCAGCGAGGCCGCCATGAGCCGATGGCGTTCCTCCGCTTCAATTGCAGGGGGAGAAAGGGAGGTGCATGACATATGAACGGTCGATATGACGTTGCCCAGGTATGCCCGAATGGACACGTGGCGAACGCTCTGTCAACAATCCGTCCTCAGCATAATCAAGAGTTTTGTGAGAAGTGCGGAGAGGGAACGATCACGGAATGTCCCAGATGCGGCGCCCCGATAAGAGGAGCTTACTGGGACGGCTGGGGTACCGATGCGGACCGCTTCAACTACAGGCTGGCGCATCATTGCCGGAATTGCGGGGAATCCTTCCCCTGGACCGAACGGAAGGTCAAGGCGGCTGTTGACCTCGCCCAGGAGGCTGGCATACTGCAGAAAGACGATCTAGCTGAACTTGAGCGGAGCGTGACAGAGGTCATGCAGGATACTCCGCAGACGAAGGCGGCTGCGAACCGGCTCAAACGGTTGTTCGGGAAGCTGGGCGCAGAAACGGCAAGAGCGGCAAGAGACATACTGGTCGATGTCGTCAGTGAATCGGTGAAGAAAATGATCTGGCCGTAGTTGGCGTGGATTGAAGTTGGCGGTTTTGTTGCCCCCTATCAACACGGTGAGCACAATGGTGAGGAGAGTCTCATGCAGGTTGGGAATCCGCTATCGGCTCAGGACGAACACACGCCCCGTCCAACGTGGCTAAGGATACTTCAGGCAGTCAGTGTGATTCTCATTCTTGTTTGTGTTGCCTTCCTGGTATCTGGTGGCATCGCTGTTTTACTCAAGTGGCTGTCCAAGGAGTTCTACCTGGCAACTGCTACTATCGTAGGCGGCTTGGCTTCTGTTATGGGCCTCCTCTCACTCTCGCGTACGCCGCGTTCCACGCTCCTACCTGGAGACCTAAGGCAGCTCGAGCTTAATTCAGTGAGGCGACTCGCAGAATCATATGACGAACTCTCCAAACTAGAACGCACCCGAAGCGATAAGGAGAAGGAACTGGGCTCGCTTCAGGACCGGAAACGCGAGATGGAGCTATTAGTCAAGAAGGCTAGCCTAACCCTGTATCTAAGGGAACAGCAGCGGTTATACCGGAGCAGGATCATAGATGAACTAGAGAGAGATAGAGACCTCTCCAGCGCTCTGGCTTCGCTTTCCGACGTTGAGGCGAAACTGGCCACGCTGAATGAGGAGATCGAGGCCGATCCAAATATCGATCTCCTCAGAGAGATCATGAAGGCCGCAGAGACACCGAAAGTGCCTACCGCGGAAACACAAGCACAACGACCCTGGGCGCAATCGCTCTTGTCATCAGCTCTGTCGGATCTCTTGGACATGATGGTGAGGGTGCTGCGTGTGTAGTCTGGTTGATGAAACATTGCTGCCTATCTGTGCGCTGACAGGGTCCCCTGAAGCTGATATGTGCATTCCCCCGATCCGAATGCCCAGGTAGGAAGGATGCTACGGCATCAGTTGCGACGTCACCTTCCGGAGGCTCCCTATGAAGCTTCTGAGATCGGCAGAGCGAGTTAATAGGTCGAAGATCGAGTCGCTGTGCGCTATCTGGTTTCTGACGTTCTCAACCAGCACGAAGAAACGATCCCCCTCTCTTGTGCTTGAGAACGACAAACGCTGCCTGAGCGCCGGGTGCCCCCAGATCATCTCCTTCTTATCTATGAACGTCGTGCAGAGCAGCAATCCATGGTCTGTTTCGTTCTTGTACTTCATACCGCACAGCCCCCTTGCCTTTGTGAGCCGCTGTTCACTCAGGCAGGATAGACATCCATGCAGTGTTGCCTGGTCAGTTGATATGAGCCTGATCATCACGGATTCAAGCTCCATGAACAACGCGAACAGGCTCAATTTCATTGGGAGCGCGTCCAGATCGCGGTACCATACGGTATGAGTTACATCGTTCCCCGTAAGGACAAAGAAGAACCGGCGGTTTGACGGAAATAAGTTCACCAAGTCCAGCAATGATAGAGAAGCCGGAACCATCATATCAGGCGTAATCGGTATCACTTCATCTGCTGCCGTTTCCCCCTCGTGCTCA
>DASRZD010000697.1:0-22686 GCA_035686805.1 Armatimonadota bacterium | reverse complement strand
TCACCCGCGGCGAAGCCCGCCTCCAATGCTTTTCTGTTGATCTCTTCCGTCCCCTTGGGGACGCGGGCCAGTACCGCTTTTTCAAGGCTTTCCCGGCCCACGACGCTGGTAATGGCCGTCAGCACTCCCAGGGCCACTATGTTCGCGGTGATCGCCTTGCCGACGGTCTCTTTCGCGATCTGAGTGATCGGGATGCCGTAATAATGGCCGCCATTGTCGGGCATGCGCTCGATGAGCGACGTGTCCAGTACCACGATGCCCTCCTTCTTGATGTCGCCGATGTACTTGTCACACGCCTCTTGAGTCATCACCAGGAGGAGGTCCGGGCAAGTGACCTTGGGATAGTCAATCTCCTCGCTGCTGATAACGACCTCGGATTTGCTTGCCCCGCCTCGGGACTCGGGTCCGTAGGACTGGGTCTGGACGGCATTCCGCCCCTCGAGGATCGAGGCCGCCTCGGCGAGGATGATCCCCGCTAGGATCAATCCCTGGCCTCCGGAACCGCTTAGTCGAATTTCATATCTGTCGTTTTTCATATCCAATCCGTAATGCGTAATTCGTAATGCGTAAGGGAAGGCTTGTCCGCCTTACGGATTACCCATTGCTCGTTACGCGTTGGTATTCTTCCGTGTACTCCGGGGCAGGGGAGTTATACAACTCACCGATGACGAGCTTCCCGGCCAACTGCTCGGAGTTCATAGTCTGAGCCTGTTTCACGCTTACGGCGGTATCTCGCTGCAACTTAAGCATGTCTATGGGTGAAGCGATCTTGTTCTTGCGCCCATAGTAGACCGGGCACTGGCTGATCGCCTCGACGACGGAGAAGCCCTTGTTCTGAATGGCTTTCTCGATCAACGGCGGCAGCAGCCTCGCATGGAAGGCCGTCCCTCGGGCGACGTAGGTCGCGCCGGCCGCCTCAGCCAGCTTGCATAGGTCGAACGGCCGCTCGACATTGCCATAGGGGGCGGTGGTCCCGAATGCGCCGGTGGGAGTCTGGGGTGAATACTGGCCGCTCGTCATCCCGTAGATCGAGTTGTTTAGGATGATTACCGTCAGGTCAATATTCCGCCTCGCGGCATGAATGAGATGGTTTCCACCGATCGCAGCCGCATCGCCGTCGCCGGTGAAGATGACGACCGTCAACTCCGGATTCGCAATCTTGATACCGGTAGCGAAGGGGATCGCCCTGCCGTGAGTCGTGTGCAAAGTATTGAAGTCCAAGTATCCCGGCGCCCGCGACGAGCATCCGATCCCCGAGACGACGACGGTCTTGTCCTTCTCCAACCCCAGCTTCTCCACTGCGCTGAGGAAGGCGTAGAGGATTATTCCGTGGCCGCAGCCCGGGCACCAGATGTGCGGGAAGTTGCTCCGCCTCAGGTACTGGAGGATGTTTTGTGCCACTTATCTACCTCTTCGATCTTCTCGAGGATTTCCGTGGGAGTTAACAACTCCCAACTCACCTTGGGCAGACCATAGACCTGGGCTTGCCCGTGAGCCGCTCGCTCGACCTCGAAGACCATTTGCCCGATGTTCATCTCGGGAACAATGAATGCCCTAACCCGGGCTGCGATCTCGTGTATGATCTTGTCCGGGAACGGCCACATGGTGATCGGCCGGATGAGGCAAGCCTTGATACCCTTCTCCCTCGCCTCTCTCACGGCACGCAAGGCAGTCCGAGCCGTTGAGCCATAAGCGAACACCGCGAGATCGGCGTCCTCTGAGTAGTATTGCTCGACCTGAATGATCTTATCCCTGTTCCTCTCGATCTTCCGATGAAGCCGCTGGTGGAGGGCTGTGATCTCATCCGGCTTGCTGGTATAGAATCCGGCCTCATTGTGAGTCAGGCCGGTGACATTGAACCTGTAACCTTCGCCGAAATTCGCCATCGGCGGGATGTCGGTCTCGGGGTCGGCATGGTAGGGCCGATACTCGCCTGGCGGGAGCGTCGGCTTCCTGCGCTGGAATAACTCTATCTCCGACTGATCGGGTATCTCTATTCGCTCTCTCATGTGAGCGATGATCTCGTCTGAAAGCAGGATCGCCGGCACCCGATATTCCTCCGAGAGATTGACCGCCTTGATGGTCAACTCGTACATTTCACGCACGGATGACGGGGCCAGCGCGATGATCGGGTGGTCGCCGTGAGCGCCCCACCTGGCCTGCATCACGTCACCCTGGGAAGGGGAGGTCGGCGACCCGGTGCTCGGCCCTCCTCGCATGATATTCACGATGATACACGGGACTTCTGTATACGATGCGTAGCCGAGATTCTCCTGCTTAAGGGAGAAACCCGGGCCGCTGGTTGCGGTCATGGACTTCGAGCCTGCAAGCGACGCCCCGATGATGGCTGCCATGGAGGCGATCTCATCCTCCATCTGGATGAACTTGCCGCCGACCTGAGGCAGTCTTTCCGAGAGGATCTCCGCGATCTCTGTGGATGGCGTAATGGGATAGCCGGCGAAGAACCGGACTCCGGCGGCGAGTGCTCCCTCGGCGCAGGCTTCGTTGCCCTGCATGAACTTAACTGTTCTCGTCATCGTCTCCCTCGTCCCTGATTCGGATTGCAAAATCAGGGCACCTCACTTCACAGAGCATGCACCTCGAGCAGAGGGAAGGATCGGTGACGGTCGGCTTGCCTTGCAGTCCGGAAGGCTTCAAGACACCCTTTGGGCAGAACTCTATGCAGATTCCACAACCCTTGCACCAGTCCTCGTTGATCAGGATCTTGACCCTGGGCTTGCCTTCCTCGATCTTCTCTCTTGTAGGCGCTACGTAGGTTTTGATCATCGGCACGGGAATCCCATTCGTTACATTAATTGCAATTGTAGAATTTTGGATGCCTGGTTGTCAAATGCACAGCATTAGCGAACAAGCTTCAATATCTCCCGAAACTCGTCTGTCCCGGCCCTCTCAACCAATTCAAAGATTACTGCCTCGGTGCTCGTGATTATGATCCCCGACTGACGCATCTGCTCCAAACCTGTCCGCCAGTCCCGTTCCTTGCGAGAGCAGACGGCATCCTCCGGCACGTGGACCCTGTATCCATTGGCAAGCAGATCGTGCGCAGTCTGACTGATGCAGACGTGAGCTTCCACTCCGCAGAGGATCACTCGCTTCTTCCCCAGCCCCTGCAGTCTGAGTTTGAAGCCCTGATCGCCGAAGCAGCTAAAGGCCATCTTGCTGATCGCCTCGTGAGGCGGGAGCAATTCCTTGATCTCAGGGACTGTATCACCCATCTTCTCAGGATTCTGCAAGGTGACAACTATCGGCAGCTCAAGGATCTTCGCGGCCTGGATCAACTTGCCGGCATTCTCGACCACCATCTGACGGTCGAACATGGTTTTTAGGAATGGCTCCTGCAGATCCACGACTACCAGGCAGCAATCCGATTTGTCTGCTAGATTAGGGTGCCTCAACGCTTCCCTTTACGCATTACGTATCACGTATTACGCAGCTTTCGTATGATGGCATCTGCCATCTGCGAAGTGCCGACCGCCGTCGGATCATCGCGATCAGGCTTCATGTCGTAGGTCACATCTTTGCCCTCGACGATGACTGCCGCAACCGCCTTCTCGAGCCGATTAGCGGCTTCGGTCTCCCCAATGTGCTTTAGCATTAGCATCCCCGAGAGGATCAGGGCGGTCGGATTCACCTTGTTCAGGCCTTTGTACTTCGGCGCGCTGCCGTGGGTCGGCTCGAAGAGGGCGACCTCATCGCCGATATTCGCACCCGGCGCAACGCCAAGGCCGCCGATGAGGCCCGCGCAAAGATCGCTGAGAATATCTCCATAGAGGTTCGGGAGCACGAGAACGTCATACAGCTCGGGCTTCTGAACGAGCTGCATGCACATGTTATCAACCAGCCGCTCCTCATACTCGATCCGGCCCTCGTAATCCTTCGCAACCTCCTGAGCCACCCGATAGAAGAGGCCATCGGTGAACTTCATGATGTTCGCCTTCGCGACCGCCGTCACTTTCTTGCGGTTGTTCTTGAGGGCGTATTCGAAGGCATACTTGACAATCTGGCGACTGCCCGTGACCGAGATCGGCTTGATCGAGATCGCCGAGTCCTCTCGAATCTTGCCGCCCGCCATGTCAATGATCTGCTTGGCTTCGGGCGTGCCCAGGTCGTACTCAACGCCGGCGTAGAGATCCTCAGTGTTCTCACGGACGATAACCAGATCAACGTCCTGGTACTTCGAGCGAATCCCCGGGTAGTACTTGCAGGGCCTGAGGCAGGCGTAGAGGTTCAATTCCTTGCGGAGTTGGACGTTCACCGAGCGGAATCCCTTGCCGATGGGGGTCGTGATCGGGCCTTTCAGCGCGACCTTATTTCGCCGAATGCTCTCCAGCACATGCGCCGGCAGGGGAGTGCCGTACTTGTCCATGACGTCAATGCCCGCGTCGTGGACCTCCCATTCGATGTCAACGCCCGTGGCCTCGATGACTCTCTTTGCCGCCGCGGTCTGCTCGGGTCCGACCCCGTCACCGGGGATAAGTGTGATCTTGTGTGCCAAAAGATGTCTCCCTTCGTGATGAGTGATGAGTGATAGGGGGAGTTTCCCTTACGCATTACGCATTACGCATCATATTAAGCATCCCACCCGCCAGGATGATATCCGCCTGCCGTGGGCTCAAATCGTGCCTGACTTCGAACTCCGTTCCCCTGGTCTTGTTCCTCACGACCAGGGTGGGGCTCTCCTCGAGGCGATTTCGGACGTCGGCGATCTCCAATTCATCATCCATGCCGACGCCGTCATAGTCCGATGGATTGACGAACGTCAACGGGAGAATCCCGAAGTTCACCAGGTTCGCCCTGTGAATCCGAGCGAAAGACTTCACGATCACCGCCTTCACCCCGAGAAACATCGGGGCAAGGGCGGCATGCTCCCGACTCGATCCCTGGCCATAGTTCTCCCCGCCGATGACGAACCCTCCGCCGGCCGACTTGGCCCTCGATGCGAACTCGGGATCAACCGGGGAAAAGACATATTCCGAGATCGCGGGGATATTCGATCTGAGCGGCAGGATTTTCGATCCCGCCGGCATGATGTGATCGGTCGTGATATTGTCCTCGACTTTGAGGAGGATGATGCCGCTCAGATTCTCAGGAAGCTCATCGCGAATAGGGAGCGGCTTGATGTTCGGGCCGCGGATGATCTCCACGTCCACCGGGTGAGTCGAGGGCGGGATGATCATGCTGTCGTCAATGACATACCTCTCCGGCTGCGTGACCTTCACCGGCTCGCCGAGCTTGCGGGGATCGGTCAATTCTCCGGTAAGTATGGCGGCCGCCGCGACCTCCGGGCTGACAAGGTAGACTTTGCCGCTCGGTGTTCCGGATCGGCCCTCGAAATTCCGATTGAAGGTCCGAACAGTGACTCCCTCCGTCGGCGGGGCCTGTCCCATGCCGATGCACGCGCCGCAGGCGGACTCCAGAACCCTGAGGCCCGAGGCGATCAGATCCGCCAATGCGCCATTCCGAGCGATCATCTCGAGCACTTGACGAGACCCGGGTGCGACCCCGGCGCTCACACTGGGATGAACAGTCTTACCCTTCAATACGCTCGCGACGGTAATAAGGTCGCGGTAGGAGGAATTGGTGCAGCTTCCTACGAGTACCTGATCAACCTTCAGCCCCTCGATCTCCTTGACCTTCACTACCCGGTCCGGCTGATGAGGCTGAGCGACCATCGGCTCGAGGGACGAGAGATCAATCTCGACGACCTCGTCATATTGCGCGTCGGGATCCGCCTCAAGCGAAGCCCACGAATCCTCACGGCCTTCAGCGCGAAGGAACTCCTTCGTCAACTCATCGCTCGGAAAGATGGAGGTTGTCGCACCCAATTCAGCGCCCATGTTGGTGATCGTCGCGCGATCCGGGACGGTGAGGGTTTCGACCCCCTCGCCGCCGTATTCCATAACCTTGCCGACGCCGCCCTTGACGGTCAACCGCCTGAGGAGTTCCAGGATGACATCCTTTGCCGAGACCCAGGGTCCCAACTTGCCGGTAAGCTTGATCAGCACCACTTTCGGCATATTGAGGTAGAACGGACCGCCGGCCATCGCAACCGCGACGTCCAGGCCGCCTGCGCCGATGGCGATCATTCCTATTCCTCCGCCTGTAGGCGTATGGCTGTCAGACCCGAGGAGCGTCTGCCCGGGAACGCCGAACCGCTCCAGGTGCACCTGGTGGCAGATGCCGTTGCCCGGCCGAGAGAAGTATATCCCATACTTGGCGGCTATGCTCTGGAGGAATCGGTGGTCGTCCGCATTCTCGAAGCCGGTCTGGAGAGTGTTGTGATCAATGTAGCTAACCGAGAGCTTGGTTCGGACTTTCGGAACACCCATGGCCTCGAACTGGAGGTAGGCCATTGTGCCGGTGGCGTCCTGGGTGAGAGTCTGATCTATGGAAATCGCGATCTCCTTGCCGGCGATCATCTCACCGGAGACAAGGTGATTGGATAGCACTTTCTGAGTAATGTTCATAGATAGCACCTGTTGTAGGGGCGAAGCGTTCCGAAGGCCATTGGATGCTTCGCCCCTAGCGAAGATTGATCAATTGTCCTTATTCCTGAACCATCCCTTTCTCGAAGAACTGCTGAATGCCCTCCCAGTCAATGGATTTCGGGCGGACGATCGGCGAGCCGACCGCTCTGGCATAGAGCACCTGAGCAGACATTCCCATCACGCGGGACACGCCGAATAGCACGGTATAGTAGTCGAACTCCTTCAGTCCATAGTGATACAGCAGCGCGCCGGAGGCGGCGTCAACATTCGGCCATGGGTTCTTCGCTTTCCCATGCTCCTGGAGGACTTTTGGCACCAGGTTGAAGTGCTTCTCGACCAACTGGAACACCGGCGAATCCGAGCAGCACTTCTTGCCGAATTCAAGGAACGAAATGAACCGTGGATCGGTCGCACGGAGGACTGCATGACCATAGCCGGGGATCACTCGCCCGCTGTTCAAAGTATCCCAGGCATGCTGAACAAGCTGTTCGTCGGTCGGCACCCCGCCGAAGTGATCGAGGATACCAAGGATATACCTCAGGCACTCCTGGTTCGCAAGCCCGTGGAGTGGACCCGCAAGCCCATTCAGGCCGGCGGAAGTCGAAAGGAAGAGATCGGAAAGCGCAGAACTCACGACATGGTTCGTGAACGCGCTTACATTCCCGCCCTCATGGTCGCAGTGCAGGACGAGGTAAAGCCGCACGTAGTCCATGAATGTCTTGTCGTCGGTGACGCCCAGCATGTGAGCATAGTTCGCACCCCAGTCGAGTTTGGGATCGGGAGCGATCCTCGGGCCCTTCTTGAACCTCATGCGGTAGATGCCTGCAGCGAGGGTAGGGACTCTCCCAAGAAGAAGGATGGCATCGTCCAGGATCGACTGCCAGTAGTCGGTCTTCGCAATTCCCTTGTCATACGCCACCTTGAACTTGGATTCGCGCTGCATGGCGAGAATGCCGATCGAGAGGCTGGTCATCGGATGAGTGTCTTCCGGCAGGGCCTCCAAGGTCTTCCAGACGTAGTCGGGGACTTCGGCATTCCGGCGGATCTCCTGCTGCAGGTCGGCAACAGCCTCTTTGTCCGGCATCTCGCCCGTGATCAGCAGGTAGATGATCTCCTCACACAGCCTGTCGCTGAGATCGCGGATGGGTCTCCCTCGCACGATCAGGCCCTTGATCGGGTCTACGAGCGAGGTGGTGCAGATCATGCCGGTGACTCCCCGCATCCCGCCAAAGACCTGGCTCGTGTCTACGTCGGAGATCTTGTTCGGGCCATACTTCTCGAGCATGCCCTTGACTTCGGCACGCAATTCGGGGACTTTCGAAGCGAAAACATCGTGAATCTTGCTCATATTCAAATCCTCCTTGGTTCGTGACTAAGCCTTGAAGAGGCAGGGCTTCGAAGTAAAACGATCTGAGCGAACGCCGTTTCGTGAATTCTTTCGCAATTGGTATAGTCAAGAACAATCGCTGGGAAACCAACGATCATTCTGCGACAGTATAGAGCAGGACGGATAACTTTGTCAATACGACGAGATGAAAAGTTCTAGAATCTGCACCATCCATCACAAACTGACGATAGCCGTCTCCAGCTCTTCTTTACGCTTTACATTCAGAAGGACGATGAACGAGGAACGCCGAACGTAGAACCAAATGGGCCATTCACGTCGAGCCACCGAGGGCACGCTGCTCCTATTCGCCGCTGTTGTTCTGACGCTGGGCTTCGCCTTCACATTTCTGGCGAAGCTCCCTCAGCTAGATACCCATTCGACAGTAAACGTTAACCTGGTTTCTCCAGCAAAGGTCGCTTCGGCCCTGATGGTTGACCGAGGGCTTGCGGAGATGCTTTGCCGGCACCGGCCCTTTGCGAACACAGACTCCATTTCCGACGTAAAGCTCCTAACTGCCGAGCAGGTCAGCCGCCTGGCGGCCTGCAAGGATGACATTACCGCCATGAGCCCGGGCGAATTGGCGACGCGGGGGCATGTGGGGAATGCCGTCGCCGAGCGGCTGGTGGAGATCTTTGCGGCTGGAAGTATCAAGGTTTCTGCATCGGAGCTGGCCCGCCTTCCGGTCGTGAGCCAGGCAACCATCTCCACGCTCGATTCACGCCTCCGAGTGAGAGATCCTAGCCCGGTAACGACCGCTTTCTGCATTTACATCGGGCTGTTTCTGACGGCGTTTTTCGTCCTGCACCTCGTCCTGAGGCGCGGAAACCCGAATACCGATCCGTATATCCTCCCGTGCGTGATGATGCTCGCGGGAATCGGGGCAATGATGCTCTTCAGCATAAAGGATCCTTTGCGGGACACGGATGTCTTTACGAAGCAAGTCCACGGCATACTGGTCGGCATCATTCTGGCCATGATCCCGCTCACCGCGAAGTTCCGCTCCATCCGACCGTGGAGATATACATACCTATATGCGCTGCTGGCGATCTTCCTGACCTTCCTGCTCGCATTGTTCGGCACAGGCCCTGGCGGAGCGAAGCTGAAACTGTTCGGATTCCAGCCGGTCGAACTGGTGAAGCTCGCGCTGGCGTTCTATGTGGCGAGTTACCTGGCCGACCGATGGAACATGCTGGCCGACCGAACCGGGCCCAAGCGAACGATCCAACTCCCGCTCTTCCGCGACATCGGCCCTCTCGCGGTCATGTACGTGCTCTCGCTCGCGACCTTCATCCTGGTTCGGGACCTCGGCCCGATGCTTTTGATGTTCGGCATGTTTGTTGCCATGCTCCATCTTGCCACAGGGAGGCCGTCGTACATCGCAGTCGGGCTGGCGGTGGTGGGGGTCACCGGCTGGCTGGCATACGTGCTGCATCTGGGAGTATTCGATGTTAGGGTTGATATGTGGCTTCACCCATGGAAGAATGCCCATCCGAACGGCATGCAGCTCGGCGAGGCGCTTTGGGGGCTCGGGACGGGCGGAATATGGGGCAGCGGCCTGGGACTGGGGCAGCCGGCATACATGCCCAGATCAGGCTCTGACCTGATATTCGCCTCGGCCGGTGAGGAGCTGGGGCTGATCGGATCGCTGGCAATACTGGCTATCAGCTCAATCCTGCTTACTAGGGCGTTCAGGATCTCGCTCTACGCCCGCACGGATTTCGACCGATTTCTTTCGGCGGGGATCGCCATCCTCCTGGGCATCCAAGTGGTTATCATAGTCTTCGGCGTGCTGGGGCTGATCCCGCTCACCGGCGTAACGTTCCCATTCATGAGCTATGGGAAGTCGTCGCTCGCGGCATCCTTCTTCATGGCCGGGCTGCTCCTCAATGTCTCTACTCAATCAACGAGTACAGATCACTCATCACTCATCACTCATCAGGCAATCCGAAGCTTGGCGACCGGATTGGTAATCCTGCTCCTCGGGGTGGCGGGGATCGGCCGGTTGGTGTGGATTCAGGGGGTGAAGGCGGATTTGATCGCCGGCAGGACGGTCACAACCCCGGACGCCGATGGATATTCCCGCGAGCACATCAATCCCAGACTGAGGGCCATCGAGGCGCAAATCCCGAGAGGGACGATCTACGATCGAAACGGCAAGCCTCTCGCAACTTGCAGGGCCTCCGAGCTGGAAGAACTCGGGCTGACCGAGGCGGCGTCAACCAGACCGCGAAACAGGTATTACCCCTACGGCTCGTCAGCGGCCCATCTGGTCGGGTACTTCGACCCTCGATGCGGCGGGCCGGTCGGATTCGAGGGGTGGCGGAATCACGAGCTTCGGGGATTCGATGATTATGCCGAACTGCTGCCGATCTACCGCCTCAGGAACACTCCCTATTGCCCGAAGATCGAGGGCAAGGACATCCGCCTCACGATTGACGGCGAGCTCCAGAAGGCTGTCGAGGCGGCGCTGGTGAAGTACGCCGGCTCGGTTCGCGATCGCAGGACGGGAATGCGGAAGAATAGGGGAGCGGCGGTCGTGCTCGACGTCTACACCGGCGAGGTCCTTGCCGCTGCCTCGATTCCCGATTTTGATCCGAACAAGCTGACACCAGGTCTCTGGAAGGCGTATAATAAGGAGAGAAAGAACGAGTCGATATTCGTCAACCGGGCGCTCGATGGCATTTACCCGCCCGGCTCGACCTTCAAGCTGGTGACCGCGAGCGCGGCCCTGGAGAACGGGCTGGATTACACGTTCAACTGCGGGCATCAGTTGTACCAGGTTCGCTGGCGAGCGAACGGCCAGACGTACTCCAGGCGGCGAATTGCCGACTTGGAGGAGATGCGGCCGCACGGATTGACGAACCTTGCGAAGGCGGTCCGAGTATCGTGCAATGTCTACTTCGCCCAGCTCGGGATCAAGCTTGGGGCGGACAGGCTTTACGAGCAGGCGCACAAATACCGGTTGAGCCGAATTTCTCCGCCGGGCAAGTTGGCCGAGGATCTGCCGGATAACGCTTACGGCCAGGGGACGATCGAGGTTTCGCCGCTCGAGATGGCTCGGGTGGTGGCGGCGATTGCGAACAAGGGCGTCATGATGAAGCCCTATTACTTGAAGGAAGTGAAGCTCGGCGGCCAGGTGATCGAAACCAATGAGCCGGTCGAGATGGGGCGGCCATTGACTCCCGAGTCGGCGGCGGCGCTTCGGAGAATGATGGCCGACGTGGTGGCGAACGGCACGGGCAGGGGAGTATTCGACGGCCTGGGCGTAAGAGTCGGCGGCAAGACCGGGAGCGCGGAGAATGATCAGGCGGACAAGATGCCTCATTCGTGGTTTGTGGGATTTGCGCCGGTCGAAGATCCGAGGATCGCATTTGCGGTAGTGGTAGAAAACGGCGGATATGGGCGTGCGGCGGCAGGGCCGATCTGCCGCGAAATAGTGAGAGCAGCGCTATAGGACCCATAAGACCCATAGGTCCCATTCGGAGCTAGACCATGGACGTTTTCGAGAAGCTGAATAAGGCCTTTGCCGGGTGGTATGAATCGTGGTTCGGCGATGCGGTGAGCGACATCAGGCCGAAGGACATCCTTCGCAAGGTCATCGGGGCGATGGAGGACAATCGCAAAGAAGGCCTGGACAACCGCATGTACGTCCCGAACAAGTACATCCTCGAGCTCACCTTCGAGAATGAGGAAGAGCGCGAGTACTTGCTGGCGTTCCTGGACAAAGAGGAGTTTGAGACCGCACTGCGAAAGTACATGGCGCAGAACAAGTATTATGTGCGAGGGCCGCTCGATTTCACGATCGAGGAAGTCACCCCCGAGGATGATGCCAAGCGCGAGAAGTTGAGGGTTAAGGCCAAATGGGACGTCCGGCCAATGGAGAAGGAAGTCCCAGCACCCGAGAAGGCTGTGCCGGGTACGCCTTATGAGCCGTATGAAGAAGAGGAGTATACCGTCGCGGCGACCGATGTCTATGATGAGAGCACGGTGGCTCCGCCAACCTTGAACATAAGCCGTGCTGATGGCTTGGCCGAGCAGTTCCCGCTGACGAAGCCGGTGACCTTGATCGGCAGATCTCATCGGCTGAACAATGACCTGGTGATCGAGAAGGACGGCATGATCTCAAAGCGCCATGCCCAGATTGCCCTGGGAACGGATGGGTTCGCGATCAAGGACTTGAACAGCACGAACGGCGTCTGGGTGAATGGCCGGAAGATGACCGATGCGCTCCTTAAGAGCGGGGACATCATCCGCCTCGGCGCGACCGAGCTCGAGTTCCAGGAAACAGGGGCCAGGCCGCAGGTAAGGACGCCGTCGGTCGAAAGCCGGCCAAGACTCATCATCGGCGAGGACGAGTTTCGCCTGGCGTCCGAGGCCGTGATCGGGCGGGCGCTCACGAGCGACGTTCGTCTGACCGACCACTCGGTTGCACAAAGGCACGCTCGGGTCTTTTCAGAAGACGGCGTTCAGTATAAGATAGAAGACCTGGGGAGCGATCCCGGCACGCAGGTAAACGATCTGCCGGTTCTGGAGGGCTCGCCGGTGACGCTGCGGCAAGGCGACGTGATTCGCATTGGAGAGGTGATCCTGCGCTTTGAAGTGGATTGAGATATTCGGATATGGAATCGGTCTGCTGAAATACCTCTTTCTGGCGGCTTTGAGTCTGTTTGTGGTCTATATGGTAGGGCTGCTGAGGAAGAGCGTGGACTAGGCACTAAGCACTAAGCACCAAGCACCAGGAGCATGATTATGAAACGAACATTCATGGATAGGAAACTGATCAGGGGCGGGATTACAGTCTTTGCGCTGGTGGAATACATTCTCATCTTTGCAGGCATGGTTTACGGGAGCATCAGCATCTTCAAAGGGGTGGAAGGCGGCTCGGCCTTTCAGCTCTGGCTGGCGCCGATCGGTATATTGGTCCTCTTCCCGGGCCTTGCCGGCGGGTATGTGGTGTTCAGCGTCATCCGCAGGCATGGCGAGGTCATGGTTTGCGCCCGAAGCTGGGCTGCCTTATCGGCGCTCATCGCGCCCTTGATCTCTTGCCTTTGGATGCTCTTGCTCGATTCGGTGGGCTCGACGTTATTCCGGGGGATGGAAGGGCCCTTCCTGCCAAGCGTGATCGGCGCAGTAGTCATCGGCCTTGCGCTCGCACCCGCCATTGTCATGCACCTGCGAAGGTCGCTGCTGGCTTAGCATGAATCCAGCGATAGAAGACATTTCGGTTGCATTGAAGAGCGAGAAGGGCCGGCGGCCCGCCAACGAGGACGCCGGACTCGCGCTGACCGCCGAGGAACTCGGCGACCTGGAGGGCTTGTATATCGTCGCCGACGGGATGGGAGGCAGGGCATCCGGCTCGACTGCGAGCAAGATGGCGGTGAACGCCGTCCGCGACTCATTCCTCTCCAACGCTCACTCTCAGGATTTGTCGGTTCTCTTGTCGGAGAGCCTTCGGGCCGCGAACAAGGCGGTCTTCACCGAAGCCCAATCAAGGCCTGAGCTTCAGGGAATGGGCACGACTTGCGTGGCGGCGGCGATTCGGGATGGGCGCGTCTACTTTGCCTACATGGGTGACAGCCGGATCTACCTGCTTCACGATGGACGCCTAAACATCCTCACAGAAGACCACTCATTCGTCGCCGAGCAGGTGAGGGCCGGGAAGATCACCGAGGAGGATGCCCGCAAGAGCCGATTCCGCAATGTCATCACCAAGGCAATCGGCCTCGAACCGGACGCTCAGCCGACGACCGGAAGCATGGAGTTCCGGCCTGGTGATGTGCTCCTTTTGTGCACCGACGGCCTTTCCGGGCCGGTCAAGGATAGCGAGATCGCCGACATACTCATGGACTCGTCCGCGCCAAATGAGGCATGTGAGCGGCTGGTGAATGCTGCGCTTCGAAATGGGGGGAGTGATAACGTGACTGTGCTTGTTGCGGCTTATGATGGTAAGAAAGCAAGTAAACGAAACGGGTCAGTATGGCTCGTTCCGGCATTGATGGGCATTATCGCCGGCATAGTGATCGGATTGCTGCTGGGCCGCCAATACTGGACCATCAAACCCACGGTTGAGCCGGTTCCGCCGCCTCCGGCACTTTCCGGTTTGACCTACCAGGATCCGGTGTCTTTGACGTATTCGCCCCTGAGCGGCGGATCGCTTGCCGTAGATGCGGAAGATAACGTATATATCTCTGACACAAAACAGAAAGCGATTCTGAAATATGGACCGGACGGCTCACTGCTCGCGACGATCGGTAAGGGGAAGCTGACCAACCCCGGCGCAGTGGGAGTCGGCGCAGACGGGACGATATTCGTAGTTGATAACGGGAGACTGAAGGCGATGCGTCCGAAGACTTTAGACGTCAGACCTTAGACTTTAGAGGGGCAATGAGCCTGGGTAAGATCGGAAAATATGAAAAACTCGACGTTCTCGGGCACGGAGTGTCCGGGATAGTCTACCTTGCGTGGGACACCCTCCTGGGGAAGCACGTCGCCCTGAAGGAGATCAGCCTTCAGGCGCACGATGAAGCTCGCTTCCTGGAGGAGGCTCGCGTCCTCGATCGTCTCCGTCACCAGAATATCGTTCGGGTCAACGGCGTTGACAAGATTGACGGCCACATGATCATTGACATGGAGTACGTGAAAGGCACAAACCTCCATGAATACATGCGCCGTCATGGAAAGCTGCCCGTTCGCGAGGCGCTGGGTATTGCAGTCCAGATTGCGGATGCCCTCGATTTCGCCCACCAGAACAGCACGGTTCACAGGGACATCAAGCCGGCGAATATCCTCCTCACGAGCGAAGGCGTAGCGAAGATTGCCGATTTCGGCCTGGCCGAGATCCTTGGGAGCGGCTCGTATGCCGGTGGCGCAGGGACGTATGCCTACATGGCTCCCGAGGATTTCGAGGAAGAGGAGAAGTCCGACCGCAGGTCGGATATTTGGGCGGTCGGCGTTACTCTCTATGAGATGGTGACCAGCCGGCGGCCATTCCAGGCGGCGAAGTCCAAAGACCCGTTTTCCTGGAAGAGGACGATCCAGGAAGATGAGCCCAGCCCGCTCGCTGAGATTGACCCTTCACTGCCGGCGCAATTGCAGCAGGTTATCAGCCATGCTCTGGCGAAGAATAAGCATGATCGGTATCAGTCTGCCGGGGAATTCCGGGACGACCTGAAGGGCATTCTGGCGTCCGCCGGTGGACCGGTTACGCAGACGGCGGCCCCAAAGGAAGTGCGGGAGGAATCGCCGATCTCCGTGTGGCCCGAGGAATTGCAGTTTCCGAAGGTCAGAAAGGGCGAGTTCGGCAGGCGGAATCTAACAATTCGAGCGCCGGGACGTGGACGGACTCAGGGGCGGGTGGTGTCTCAGCCGGGTTGGATATCGGTTTCGCCACAGGCGTTCAACCGCCGACATCAGAGTCTGCTGGTGACTGCGGATACCGAGACCATCTGGCAGCCGGGAACGTACACTGACCGGCTGGCGTTCGAAGTTGACGGACGACCGGTGTACGTGTCCGTCAGCATGAACGTCCTTCCGACGAGGCGGCAGTTTTCGGAGGTTGCCTGGTGGTATCTGCCGCTGCTGGTATTATGCGTGCTGCCGTTCCTCGTGCGATCGGGAGGCCGGCATGGGATAGATGCGGCAGGGCTTGTCACAATGGGCCTGCTGTCGGTGATGCTGCTGATCATCACCGTCGTCGCTGATCTTGGCATATTCGAGAAACTGATCCCCGGCGCAATTGGAGCAATCGGCGTGGGGGCAGTGATAGGCATGTTTTCGAAGGCGATCGGGCACGAAGTGTCCCCCGGGGAAGCATTCCCCGTTTCGGTAGCAGGGACGCTCCTCAGCCTTTTCATTGTGCTGCAATTATTGACTGCATCGAAGTGGCGGGTGTGGGCGTTCATATTGCCGTTGTGTGCCGCCATTGCGGCAGTCGCGCTGGGACACTAATGCAAGTAAACAGTTAACAGTAAACAGTAAACAGTGGAATGGGAGACTGTTCACCGTTCACCGTTCACTTATCACTAGGAGAACCACATTGAGCAAGAGCAGAATCATCTGGACAACTGTGATCTCGTTGGCGATACTCTACGCCATTGTCGCCGGTATCGGCCGGCACATCCATATGAATCGGCTGGCGCATGACTTGCGCTACGGCGGCGAGGCGAAGAAGATATCAGCCGCGACCGAACTCATGAAGCGCGATCGCCTGTACGATAAGGTTCAGGAAATGCCGATCTCCGAGCGGATCAAGGCCATGGACGCCGTCGAGAAGATCCCGGGCGAGCTGACCGTGAAGCAGTCGCTAATTCTTCTCAAAGATACCGAAGCGAAGGTTCGGGGGAGGGTCGCCAAGTCCCTGATCTTGCTTGCGAAAGACCATGTTCCCCTCCTGGTAGCCGCCTTGAAGGACTCCGATGAGAACGTCCGCAACGGCGCAAAGGATGCCCTCGTCGGCATAGGGCCGAAGGTGATTCCGCTGGTTCAGCCGGCGGTGAAAGTCGCGGAGACGAGAGCAGCAGCCTGCGACGTCCTTGTTCGTATCGGCGAACCGAGCGTAGAGGCACTGGTTGGTTTCCTTGATGATGATGATCAAGACGTGCGGATGGCATGCGCGGCCTCACTGGGCAAGATTGCCAGCAAGAAGGGAACTCTTGCCCTCCACAAGTCAACCAAGGACGTGAGAGCGGTCCGGGAGATCGCTATCGGCTCGCTATGTTCCATCTGCGATCCGCGCTCGACCGGGCTGCTGGTGAGCGTTCTCCGAGGTGAAACCGACGACGGGGAAGTCCGCGCTCGTTCGGCGCGCGCACTGAGTGTCATCGGCGGGCCTCAGGCGATTCAGGCGCTCGTCGAGTCATTGGGTGACCTCGATCTTAAGGTGCGGACATCGGTCGTTTCCGGCCTTCAGAGGATGGGCGATGCGGCGGTGCCGGCAATCCTGGCCGCAATGGCTTCCGGGCAGAAGACCGTTCGCGAAGCAGGGGCTCAGGCGCTGGAGAGGATTGACTCGCCGAATGCGGCCTCAGCCCTGGCGAAGCTCATATCAGACTCCGATCCTGCCATCCGAGCATCCGCCGCAAGAGGACTTGGCATTCAGACGGCGCATCCTCAACCGGCGATGCTTATTCCGGTTCTATCGGACAACGCGGGAGCGGTCGCAGAGGCGGCGTCCGACTCATTGGCGGCAATGGGGCCTCGAGCGATTCCGATCCTCATCTCGGCATTGAAGTCGCCTGCCTCCGAGGTGTCGAAATATCGGGCGGCCCAGGCTTTGGCGAAGATAGGCTCGCCTGCCGTGCCTTCGCTGCTTACCTCCTTGAACGGAGACATTGGGGTGCGAAAATGGGCGGCTTATGCGCTCGGGCGAACGAGGGATCCGCGTGCCAGACCGGCATTGGAGAAGCTCGTCAATGCGGGTGACAAGGACCTCGCCTGGGTGGCGAAGCGCGCGCTCGACAGGCTGTGATCAAGGATTAGTCGGTTTCGGCTTAAGCGTGTTCCCAAGGATGTCGCCGGCCGAAGCCGTTTCCGCAGCCTTGATGTTTTCAGCGATGATCTGCTCCAGCAGCTCTTTGCGATGAACCGCTATTTCCCTGGGCGCAGTAATGCCGAGGCGAACCTGATCACCGCGTACCTCGACTACGGTGATCTCGATATCGCCTGCTATCACGATTCGCTGGCCGACTTTCCTTGCCAATATAAGCATACTGGTTTGCTGCCCTTTCCAAGGGTAGTGAGTACACCTTGAGAACGCATCGCTTCTATTATCGGCCAATTCCCGGTAATGTTTCAGGGTTCATAACAACTGGGCGCTTTCCCCGTTGTTGCGGGCACTTTGCTGTGATATAATGTCTGTGCCTCATAAGAGACCTCTGTCGCGGGCGAGTGGCGGAATGGCAGACGCAACGGACTTAAAATCCGTCGGGGAAACCCATGTGAGTTCGACTCTCACCTCGCCCACCACTTCGTCCGGCAGTATGCTATCAAGTTCGGAGGTAAGACATGCGGCCGCATCGGTTCTCATTCCTAGCGATAGGCCTTCTGCTTAGCGCTGCTGCCGGTTTGGCGAGATCGGAGGCGAAAACCGCCATGGAACTCAAGAATGACTTCGTAATCTGGAAGATCGATACTGACGGCCGAAGCTTTCAGTTCACCGACAAGAGCAGCGGCAAGAGCTACTGCGCGCAGGCCGATACGCCGTTTGCACGGTTGAGTAAAGGCGGTCGAGGATACGACGTCACCGGCGCATCCGCCAAGGGAAGCCGGCTCGAATTGAATTTTGGGGACTCCGGCGTGCAAGCTGTCCTCGAGGCGAAGGCTGAGAAGCGCTGCTTGACGTTTGAGGTACTATCGGTCACCGGTGAAGGAGTTGATGAACTTGCTTTCGCCAATCTAGATCTTTCTCTGAAGGGTGACCGGGATGAGCCCTTTGCCGCATGTGCCCTCGCCCTGAATCTCAAGACGAACGTGCCCGAGCTACCCCGAGCAAGCAGCCGTCTTCGTGCCTTGTGTTACCCCAGGTTCGGTTTCGAAGGCGCCAAGGTGGCGATAGTCGCTTGTCCGCCAAACGAGTTGCGAGCAGTGATGCAGGAAGTGGTCACAGCGTCCCCTGATCTGCCTCATTCGAGCATTGGCGGCCCGTGGGCCCTGAACGGAAAGCTAAACCGGGGCTCCTACCTTTTCAATTTCGACGGTGTTTCCGAGGCCAACGTGGACGATTGGATTCGTCTAGCGAAGAGCCTTGGGATCAATCAGATTGATTTTCACGGTGGCTCTTCCTTCAGGTTCGGTGACTGTATGCCTAATCCGGCGGTGTATCCCGATGGACGGGCAAGCCTTAAGCGTGTAATAGACAAGCTTCATGCGGCCGGAATTGCCGCCGGCCTGCACACCTACGCCTTCTTCATAGATCCGAAGTGCCCCTGGGTGACGCCGGTCCCCGATCCGCGTTTGGGAAAGGACGCCTGCTTCACCCTGGCTTCGGCGCTGTCAAGCGATGCCGCCACAGTACAGGTGGTCGAGCCCACTGAGAAGATGTCCGCAACCACCGGCTTCTTCGTCCGAAACAGCGTCACCCTTCAGGTTGACGACGAGCTAATCACCTATTCAGGCGTCTCCAAGGAACCTCCTTACTCCTTCACCGGCTGCAAGCGAGGAGCTTTCGGCACGAAGCCCTCCGCCCACGAGGCGGGTGCTAAGGTCTACCACCTCAGCCAGTGCTTCTTCCTCTTTGCGCCGGATGGAGACTCCACTCTGCTGGAGGAAGTGGCGGCAAAGACGGCAGAGACATTCAATGAATGCGGCTTCGATATGATCTACCTCGATGCTCTGGACGGGGAGGATGTCCTCGGCGGTCCCGAGAACGGCTGGCACTACGGCTCCAAGTTTGTTTTTGAGATATGGAAGCGGTTGAATCGGCCCGCACTTCAGGAGATGAGCACGTTCCATCACCACCTGTGGTACGTCCGCTCGCGCATGGGGGCTTGGGATCACCCATCACGCAGCCACAAGAAATTCATTGATATCCACTGCAAATCGAACGAGAACAACGAGCGGATGTTTTTGCCTGGACACCTTGGCTGGTGGGCATTGAAGCCGATCGCCTCCCCTGATACCGAGCGTACGTTCTCAGACGATATCGAGTATCTGTGCGCCAAAGCCGCAGGTACTGAGTGCGGCCTGTCCATCATGGGTGTAGACCCAACCAGCATCCGGACGAATTCGGCTCTCGCAAGCCTCGGCGCAATCGTGAAGCAGTGGGAGGACCTTCGAAACGCTGGTTTCTTCATCGAGTCCATGAAGGCTAAGCTCCGGGAACCTGGCAAAAGCTTCACGCTGGCAAAGGATTTGAAAGGTAACTCGACAATATCTCCAGCCGATTATTCAAAGCACAAGTTCGAAAGCCTGGATACCCGCACTTCCGCCTGGACAGTAGCCAACCGATTTTCCGCTCAGCCCCCCCAGGTTCGTATAGAGGCGCTCTGGTCGGCTGATCCATACGATTCGAGCGAGGGCGTTGTTTTGTCTGATTTCAAGGATATCGAAGAGTTTGCCGAGCACCGAACCAGTTCCGGAGTCACCGCTCGGCTCGAAACGTCACTCACACAAACTAAGGTCGGCACTACCAGCGGATTTTACTGTGCCAAAGGGGCCGAGGAGTCAGCATCCGGAGCTTCGCGAGACAAGTTCTCGCCGACGGAGCACGGCGTTCGGTCACCGATTCAAGGCGTCTGGAGCCATTACGGCAAGGTTTTCTCGCCGGCCCTGAACCTGGGCGAGCGGAAGGCCATCGGGGTGTGGATCCATGGCGATGCGCAGGGTCAGGTACTCAACTTCCAGGTCAGAAGCCCCGAGCACGTCACCGGCGGCATTGCCGATCACTATGTGCCTATAGACTTCAAAGGCTGGCGGTATTTCGAGCTTATCGAGCCGGAAGGGGCGCGATCTGAGGATTACGGCTGGCCTTATGCCGGGAACGTCTACGCCATGTATCGCGAGTTGGTGAACTACTCCCAGGTGGGATCGTTCGGCGTGTGGTATGCGAACCTACCCGCCGGCAGAGAAGTGACCTGCTTCCTGAGTCCCGTGAAGGCCCTGTCGGTCAAGGCAAACACACTCCACAACGCCAAGCTTACCATAAACGGCAAGACCATCGAGTTTCCTGCCGACATCCCGTCGGGCGGCTACCTGGAATTTCGCTGTGCATCAGACTGCAAGCTCTATGCTCCCGACGGCTCGTTCGTCGCTGAGGTTACCCCGAGGGGCGGTGTCCCCGAGCTTCGCTCGGGTGAGAACAAGGTCACCTTCAACTGCGAAGGGCTCCCCGGCCTTAGCCGCCGGGCGAAGGTAACTGTTGTCAGTCGCGGAGAGCCAATCCACTAGCACAGCGGTTGACAATACGGGTTTACTTTGGTAAAGTGACTCAGCATTTAGGGGGATGGATGCCATGCGGACCTCAAAGGGCAAAACCGGTATGAAGTCATCTTCAGCGGGTGCAACTGTGATTAAGCCGCTGACGGAGGTGCACATCAAGTCTGATCTTCAAGCAGTACTCCGCGATAAAGTGAAGTTGGCCGAAAAGCCTGAAATGATGGTTCAGCAGCTCGACCCCGAGGCTGCCGACGTTGCCATCATCGGCGCCGGGCCGGGTGGATACGTCGCCGCCATCCGAGCCGCCCAGCTTGGGGGCAAGGTTGTCATCATCGAGAAAGACGAACTCGGCGGCGTGTGCCTCAATCGCGGCTGCATCCCCACGAAGGTTATGCTCTCCAGCGCGGATGCCTATGACCTCATAGTCAACCGAAGCAAGGACATGGGCATCAATGTCGGCCAGGCATCACTGGACTATCCCAAGGTGCTCGATCGCCGTGATAGGGTTGTCAAGCAGCTTGTATCGGGCGTCGCCTTCCTCATGAAGAGTCACAACATCCAGGTTCTCAAGGGCACGGCCCGCCTGGTCAATCGGAATACCATCGAAGTCGCTCTCGCCGACGGCCCCGACGGATCGAGGGCAGGCAAGAAGGAATCCATCACCAGCCGAAACATCATCGTCGCCACCGGCTCGGAGCCGGTTGATCTCCCGATCCCCGGCCTGGAAGGCCCGAATATCTGGGACAGCGACGGCGCACTGAGGGCGACCGAAGTCCCGAAGAACCTTCTGATCATCGGCGGGGGCGCGATCGGCCTCGAGTGGGGCTATATGTTCCGCAAGTTCGGCGCGGAAGTCACCATCGTCGAGATGATGTCCCAAGTTCTACCCCTCACCGACTCGGAGGTCGCTCAGGAGCTTCGGAAGATCCTCGAAAAGGACGGCATCCGCATCCTGATCGAATCGAGGGCGACGAAGGTCGAGCGCAAATCCGGCCGTGAATCAGCGACCATCCTCACCGGCGAAAAGGAGCAGAACATCGTCGCGGACAAGATTCTCGTCGCGGTCGGACGTCGTCCGGCCTGCGAGGGCCTTGGCCTGGAGGAGCTTGGGATTGCCTGCGACCGTGGGCGCATCGTAGTGAACGAGCGGATGCAGACCAACGTCGCCAGCGTCTATGCCATCGGCGATGTCGTCGGCGGGGCGCTCCTCGCGCACAAAGCGTCCGAGGAAGGCATCGTGGCCGCGGAGAACTGCATGGGCCGTGAAAGCACGATGTCATACAAGACGGTGGTGAACGCCGTCTACACCGAGCCGGAGATTGCGACAGTCGGCATCTCCGAGGATGCGGCGAAGTCGCAGGGGCTGGACTACTCGGTCGGGAAGTTCCTCTTCCGAGCGAACGGCAAAGCCTTGGGCCTCGGCATGCGCGATGGCTTCGTGAAGTTCATAGCCGACTCGAAGTACGGGGAGATCCTCGGCTGCCACATCATCGGTCCTCACGCGACCGACCTCATCCACGAAGTAGTCATCGGCATGGACGCCGAAGCGACTATTGACGTCCTCGGCCGAGCGATCCACGCCCATCCGACCCTCAGCGAAGTCGTCAAGGAATCCGCCCTCGACGTGCACGGGGAATCTATCCACAAGGGATAGGTCTACTGAATTACGGTGACATCAGCGGCCCGTATCTGCCGATAGAGAGAGACATCCGGCGAAGTGCCCTTGAAACAAGAGGCTGTGCCGGTGACCTTCACGTACTTGCCTACCGGGTCCACTCCTGCTTCCACAGGAACGGTTCCCAGCACTTTGACTCCGATGTATGCCGAGTTGTCCCTGCACACGGAACCGTCGTCAATGTAGAAGTATCCACTGGCGCTGTAGGTTACTCTGCCAAATGTCGTGATCAAGAGGCCGATGTT
>DASRZD010000696.1:0-2191 GCA_035686805.1 Armatimonadota bacterium | reverse complement strand
GTAGCCGGCTTCTAGCGGGCGGTGTACATACCTCCCGGGAGGCCGATGATCTCGATCTCCCTCACTCGATCCTCGCGAAACAGGTCATCTATCAGTCTAGCGACTTCCTTGCGCTTCCAACGAAATACCCAGGCGATGTCGCCGATCGAAGCAGCAATCGCCATGCGAACATACCGGAGCACCAGTTCCTTCTTCGCCGCCGACAGGTCGCTTCGTTTAGACAGGTATGCCGGGCTGACCCAATCCTCCACGAGCGCCCAGTAATGAAGACTCCATCCCTCGAGAGAGCCTCCCGCAACCGTGATCCGAAACGTTTCCTGGAGGTTCTGGAGGGCTCGGTCCATGGCGCGAGTGACGTCCTTCCCAATCGGCCCGAACTTCTTCCTCAGGTCACGGCTGGATATCTCGGGATACTGCGCAATCAGGTCCAGGATACGCTTCTCTTCTCGGGACAGAATGCCCTTCCTATAGTCATCCTGGTAGTCGCTGCCACTGCCGTAAGCCGCATAGAAGAGCGGGAAGCACTCCCAGGATATGAACGTCCCACGTCCTCGGAGAACCTTGGCATAATAGCAGTCCTTCCGGCCTGACAGTGTGTGTTTTAGATCCCACCAGGTAACCGCATCCAGTGGGCCGCCCGGGCTCTTCCTGTAAGCCTCGACACTGCCCTTGCGGACATTCGGAAGATCTGCCTCCGAGGAGTCAATGAACCAGCAGAAGCCGAGCTCATTAACGAAATCGAGCGCATCCTTCTCAGTCCGGCAGCAAGTATCGCTGGTCTGGCGATATCGAGAATGCCGCAGTTGAGCAAAATCGTCTATGGAGATGCTGTCCATCAAGCCTATGGTAGCAGAGCACGTTTGCCTCGTCAACGGCTCGTGGGAATAATGAACCGAGGTGAGATCATGACTGCTGCTACCGAGCCGAGACTGAAAGTGAAATCCATGATCCCGGTCTTCGAGCTGGAGTCGGTTGACGGCAAGAGGGTGAACCTCTGGGACTACAAGGGTCGGAAGCACATGGTTCTGGCATTCCTTCCGCCGGATTGCCCCATCTGCCTGGATTTCATGGAGGCCACGGCGGACGCCTATCATCAATATGAGGAGGAGTATGCGGTTTTCCTGCCGGTAATAGTGGGCAGGCGGGAGCAGGCCGAGGCTCTGCAGGACGAGTTGCATCCCCCCTACCCCATTCTATTCGACCAGCATGGCAAGGTGGCGGAGAGATATGCCGACCGGCTGCCGGCCATATTCGTCGCCGATAAGTTCGGCCAGTTGTACGCCGAATGGATCATCGAACCCGGCGAACAACTCCCGACTCAGAGGGAAATCCTGGACGTCCTGGATGCCATCGAACTCGAATGCCCCGAATGAGGAGCCGCAGTCGAGTGGGCGTAGTTTACGCCTCGTTAAGCTCCCGCATGGCTTCCCGAAACTCGGGTGGAATCTCCAGCTTGGCCGTCCCGGCGGTGCACAAATCAATCGCCTCGACTATCCCGTGCAGCCGATGATAAGGCACTGTCACTATCAGTTCGTGCGACTTGATGGGCTTCGTGCGGCGAGCCGTCCAATCTAGGAACGTGACATTGATCTCGCCGGAAACGAGTGGATAGGCAACCGCCATGTGGCAGCCCGAGCCGATCATCTCCGTCTTTGGGGAAATGCCGTCCCAATAGGTCGCGAGTTGTATCAGCCGGCATGCTTGCTCCGCGTTCACTATGAACAGCGCGAGGTCCGGCATTTGCTCGGCCTTCTCCAGCGGGGTGAAGATCACGTTCTCCGCGAGGTTGAGCGGCGGCTGAGTCGCAAGCTGCATCGCCCGGTTGAATGCGGCCAGGGAGCAGAATAGCTTCTCGCCGTGGATGAGGAACTTTTTCAGCGCCTTGTCCGCGTCACCGGTGGCCCTTGGGCCGAGGCCGAGGTGCCAGTATCCGCCGGCGCACCCGCAGTTGTCCTTGGTCATATTGATCGTTTTGCCGTCGCGGGCATCGAGCCAGGCCTTGCACACCCAGTGTTTACCGGAAACGGCATTCTTCGCGGGTTCCATTGAGTAGATCACCGCTACCGGCGATCCCTCCAGGCCGAGTACTTCCTTAAGCCTATTCGCATACTCTATCCACTGCATGGTTTCCTCCCACGGGCAGTATAGCACGGCTAATGGACAGGAGCAACGGTCTTGATCTACTCCAGCG
>DASRZD010000695.1:0-2619 GCA_035686805.1 Armatimonadota bacterium | reverse complement strand
CAATCCAGTCGGCAGGGTGGGGGCGACCTCGCCCGGGGCCTGTCCCATGCGAGCCTCGAGCGCAGCCTGACGCTCCTCTGGAGACCCCATCTCGTACCCGCCGGGGTCTTGATTCATCTCCGGCCCGCCGATGCCACCCATTCCGCCACCGATGAGACCGCCAAGGATCGCCGCCTCTTGCGCCTCGTCCCATAGGCTCCTGCGGCCCTCGGCCGTCATCCACGACACAGCCTCGAGGTTGCCGCGCTCGGCCTCCATGATGTCGAGAGCTGTCTGTTCGACGATGGTCTGCATGAACTCGGTGCCACCCTCTGCCACGGCCTGAATTGGGATCTCCGCAAGCCGGCCGACGATCGCTCGGCGCAAGGAATTCGACACGCCTGGGGTCCTCTTCATAAAGGACGCGAGCGGAGCGAACTCGAGCGCACCGGCAAGGGTGCCGTAAAGCGCCGCGGTCTGCATCGCCTTCTCGCCCTTGATGCCGTTCCGCGCCAGATCGTCAATGATCGAGCCGGTCTCGAGAGCTCCAGCAGCAGCGAACCCCGCCACCGGCCCACCCACGACCCCGGCTGCAATCACCCCAGCCATGATCGGCGCCTGTTGCCCGAGGCCCTGAGCAATGTACATCGTGAAGTCGTCCCACCCGTGGACATCCCCAAAACGTCCGACCTTCGGGGCGGGAGCGAGGGTCTCGGAGCCGATAGAAACATCCTCCGCAAGCTCACGGGCCTGTTTCGCCAGCAGTTCGAGCCCGCTTTCCTTCGACCCGGGCTTCCTGCCGCCGGCGGCAACGGCAGACTTCGCGGCGGACTCGTGTGCCCCCAGAAGATCAAATACCGGGTTGAGATACTTCTTCGCGGCGTCGGTCATGGGCTGGGCGGCTTTCATGCCCTGGTCGGCCATCGTCAACAGCCCAGCGGTCGTACTTGCAAAAAGGGCAGGGGTCGACCGCTCCAACGAATTGAAAAACTCCTTGATCGCTCCGTCTGCCGCATTCTGCTGTTGGTCGCGGAAGAAGATTGGAGCTTCCCAATAGAAGTAGGCGTCTTTCTGGTTTGCGCCCTCGGCCTCGACCATCCCATCACGGAAGATGCGCTTCTTGTCAGGAGCCATCGTGCCCCAGAAGTCAGGACTCTCCAGGGCCAGCTTGCTGAAGATTTTATGGCGCTCGATGCGTGGGAGCTGGAGGAAGCTCTCGTCGGAACGGAGCGATTCCATCTTGCGCCACTGGTCTACGGCCTTGAGGCTCCCAAATCGACCATAGGCCGACTTGACGCCCTCAATGAGCTCAAGCGGGGCATCGTCCCCGAACTCGGCAACCTCGCCGTTTGGAAAGGTGAGGCGAAAGGACACATCAGCCCCTTGGCTTGTTTCCGGGGATTGTCCTTGCCGGCGGCGGTTCTTTTCTCCATGTATTCGGATCAAATATCCAATCCGAAAACTGACTAGCTTTTTCGCCGTAGTAGTTCCCGGCCGTTCCGAGAACTCCTGGGTCCTCGTATGGAGCCGCCGCAGGTGCTCCTCCCCCGGGGCCCCCGCCTTCGCCAAATCTCGAACTCAGGAAACCCCGGAGGTTTGAAATTTCTGCGTCATACTGCGCCCGCTGCTCTGGGGTCTCTGCTCGGTTCTGGAGCTCAATGAGCTGTCCAAGGTATTCGGCCGCAGCCTCGAATTCTTTCACATCGGCAGTCTTTTGCTTCGAGGGATCGACCTCGCCGCCATACCCATATCCAGAACGCTGCCTCGTGTCTGGGTATCCACCGGCCTCCAAGAGAGACCTCTCGGCGTCACCCATCGGGGCGCTACCACCGATTTTCCCCTGGACATCCATTGTCTCCCCGCCCATGGTGATCGACCCAGGGGAGAGATTGGTTCGCTCTGCCTCAACACGTCGGCGCATTGTGTCATCGGCCAAACCACCCATCTCAGACGAACGCTCGTGAGCATCCTTCTTCGTCATCATGTTTAACAGTTCCTCGGCCATGGCGAAGTTCTGCGCCGGAATCGACTTGTTGCGATCCGGCCCGTAGTGCGACCCGCCGGCGAACTGAGTCGTTCGCTGGACATTCTGGGGCGTCAACAGCTCCATGATGAAGGCCATGGGATCTTGCGGGATGTGCGACCAGCCGCCCTCGAGGTTCCCCGTCTTCGGCATCTCAGACTCCTATTTCCCGTAATCGAGCATCATCTGGTCGTACATTTGCTTGCGCTGGGCTTCGGAGAGTCCGGCCCCATACTTCTGCCAGTCAAAGCCCCCTTTGCGAGCGGCCTCAGAGTCGGCCCTGCTCGCATTGAACCTTGATGTTTCGTTGGCCCGATCCTGCTGGCCGACGTTGTATCCGGTTCTCCGGTTTGCTTCGTTGGCCCTGGCATTTTCTGTTTGACCCCACGCCCCGTATGCTCGACCCAAGGTTCCCTCACGGGCCGTGCTCATGCGATTCGCGTCTGCCTGAGCTGCATCATAGTCATACTTGTAGTTCATGGCATTCAGATCCTCGAACATCTTCCGCTCTGAGGCCCCCAGCGTCGTTGCGTACCCCGTCCCCTTCAGCCCACCAAGGGCGCCGAACCTGCGAGCGGCGTTGCCCATGCCCGCCGCCATCTCCTCCTCGAGCCGCG
>DASRZD010000694.1:0-4560 GCA_035686805.1 Armatimonadota bacterium | reverse complement strand
TCAACTGGCAGCATGGAACCTACGTCGGAGCGACGATGGCATCCGAGACGACCGCCGCCGCACTCGGCGCGCAGGGAGTCGTCCGCCGTGACCCCATGGCTATGCTCCCATTCTGCGGCTACAACATGGCAGACTACTTCCGTCACTGGCTGGAGATGGGCAAGAAGCTTTCCGCTGCGCCGAAGATCTTCCGCGTGAACTGGTTCCGCCAGGACAAGCACGGCAAGTTCCTGTGGCCCGGATTCGGCGAGAACCTGAGAGTCCTGAAGTGGATCATCGAGCGCTGCAAAGGCGCAGACAGCGCCGTCGAGACACCCATCGGATACGTGCCCGCCCCAGGCGGCATTGACCTCACCGGCCTCAGAGTCTCCGATGAGACCATCCAGGCGCTCGTCCACGTGGATAAGGACCGCTGGTACGAGGAGCTCGAGAACCAGACGGATTGGTTCCAGCAGTTCGGCTACTCCCTCCCCATCGAGATCTGGCAGGAGCACGAAGCGCTGGCGGACCGGTTGACTCGCTAGATATCGACGGCGACTGTGGAGAACACAGATTACACAGAAAACCACAGATGACACAGAAGAGTCGGGGAAAACAGACCTCTGCCCCCCCAAAACTTAGAGCTCATAATCTGAAGCCCCTCGTCCCGATTTTCTGCCTCACCTTTGTCTGGGTGGTGATGGAGATCCTCATTGACCCTCGCGGCAACTTCCCGCTTAACGACGACTGGTGGTATGCCAGGACTGTCCGGATCCTGCTCACTGAGCACAAGCTGGCATTCCCTTATGCGGTGGCAATGACCCTGGTCGCCCAAGTGCTCTGGGGGGCCTTGTTTTCGGTGCCGTTCGGATTCTCCTTCCATGCACTCCGGTTGTCAACTCTGGTTCTCGGATTGATTGGGATACTCGCCACTTACGGACTGCTGAGAGAGGCTCGGGCTTCCAGGAAGACCGCGTTCATCGGGGCTGTGGTGATCGCCACTAACCCGATATACACGGACCTTTCGAACACTTTCATGACCGATGTGCCTTTCTTCGCATTCGCCCTACTCTCGATCTATCTGTACGCCCGCGGTCTGAGGACTGGGTCGAGAACGGAGATAGCCACAGGAACTGTGATTGCATGCATCGCCACGCTCACCAGGCAAGTAGGCATCATGCTGCCGATGGCATTCGCTGTGGCTTGCATTGTGAAGAACGGCTTTCGCCTTCGCATGATCGCGCTTGCGCTTGTCCCCGTGATCCTCATCCTGGGAATACTCTTCGGGTATCAGAAGTGGCTAACCGCCTCTCACAATATGCCTTTGTACTATGGCATTCAGAAGGAATCCATCCCTTATCTCTTCCACAGCGGGGGATGGCAGATCACTGTCGCTGTCGCAGACTTTGCGAAGAAAGCATCCGCATACCTGGGCCTGTTTCTTCTTCCCTGGCTGTTGCTCACGCTCCCCTGGAAGTCGGAAGGAGAGTCCGCCAAGAAGTACCTGCTCGGCTGGATTCCCTCCATCGCCTTCTTCTTGCTTCTCATGGGGAATCTCGCCTATTCCCACGACTGGATGCCGCTGAAGACGGAGCGGGGCAACATTCTGATGGACTTCCGGCTAGGGCCCGTGCCGCTGTTCGATGTCTGGCTGCTGCAGATCCCATATATCGAAAATGCGCCGAAATGGATTTGGCAGATCGTGACGCTGGCAGGAGTCGCCGGCGCGGCCCTGCTTTTCCGACACGTTCTTGTCTCACTGAGCCATGTCTTCCGAAGGACCAAGGCTGAAGCCTTCAGTCCACGATGGTTGACTGTGCTTCTTCTTGCCACCTGCGTGCTCTATGCAATGCCTGTCCTGCTGATATCGAAAACCGGCTATTTCGACCGCTATTTCCTGCCGCTGATGCCTTTGATGATGCCATTGGCTTTGTTGACCGGATCAGTGAAAACCAGCCGAGTATCAATGGTTCTAGCCCTTGTGATTCTGGCTGTTTTTGCGGGTTTCAGTGTTGCGGGAACGCACGACTACTTTGCCTGGAACCGAGCGCGGTGGAAGGCGTATCTGAACCTGATACAAGTGGATAAGATTCCCTCCAGGAAGGTAAACGGCGGATATGAGTGCAACGGCTGGTTTAGCTACCAGGAGCGCGAAGACTGGCAGGAGTTCATTGACGATACCTATGTCATCACCCTGGGGCCGGTCGGCGGCTACCAGGTGATCAGGCAATACCCTGTGAGAAGCTGGCTCCCTTACGGCCAGGAGGAAATACTGGTGCTGAGGCGGATCGAGTGATGCTCAAGAGACTCAAGCCCGACATATCTCCGATCATTGCCATCGTGGCGATCTGGATCGTGATGGAATTCCTCATCAATCCCCGGGGCAACTTCCCGCTCAACGACGACTGGTGGTATGCTCGGGCGCTGGGATGCCTGGTGAATGAGCATAAGCTGATATTTCCCTACGGCGTTACCATGACCCTGGTCTCCCAATTAGTGTGGGGGGCGCTGTTCTGCAAGATCTTCGGCGCATCATTCCATGCCCTGCGGGCCTCGACCGCGGTCCTCGGGCTGATCGGGATACTGGCAACCTACGGATTGCTCAGGGAAATGCGCGTGTCCCGCACGTTCGCCCTCCTCGGAGCGATGGTGATCGCAGTCAATCCATGGTACGTCGAGCTGTCGAATACCTTCATGACCGACGTCCCGTTCTTCGCCTTCGCGATGCTGTCCATGTTCTTCTACGTTCGGGCGATTAGACGAGACTCGATTGCTTACGTGGCCGCGGGGACGTTATTCGCTTGCATTGCAGTCCTGACCAGACAAATCGGGATTATGCTGCCGATCTCGTTCGCGGCCGCCTATCTGGTCAAGAACGGCTTCCGCCCCCGAACCCTGATGGGCGCTCTCCTGCCGGTGATTACGGTCGTGGGTCTGCTTTTCGCCTATCAGAAATGGCTGTCCGCAGCCGACCGGATGCCTCTGTATTACAGCGTTCAGTCGAGAGCCGGAATGGCTTACCTCACCAGTGGGCCGATGAAGATGATTGGCGGACTGGCAAGCGTGATTGAGACCGCTCTGGTTTATGTGGGATTGTTCCTTTTCCCCATCCTCCTGGTAACGTTGCCGAAGAAGGACTCGCTGTCTCCGAGGCTCTGGCGCATCAATCTGGCAGCATCGGCATTGCTCTTCCTCGGGCTGATGGCGACCCTTATCATCCATGGCGAGTGGATGCCCCTCAAGAAACAATTTGGCAATATTCTGATAGACTTCGGGGTGGGGCCTGCTACGCTCTATGACGTGTTTCCCCTGCGTCTCTCGCATCTGCCGACGGCCCCAAAGGCCCTCTGGGAGATAGTGATGGTGATCGGGGCGGCGGGGGCGGCACTGCTGTTTCGGCAAATCCTTCAGGCGATAGAGACGGCATTCACGGACCGTGATTCCAGATGGCGGGTGGTCTTGTGGCTGTCGGCGGCCCTACTCGCGATCGGGCCCATAGTGCTGCTGTCGGGCTTTGGCTATTTTGATCGGTACTTCCTGATCCTCCTGCCGTTGCTCATGCCGATTGCCTTGCTGAATACGAATCCCTCGAAGAACCGAGCGCTGATAGGGGCGGCATTGGCGGTCATCATTATCTTCGGCGTTTTCAGCGTCGGGGCGACCCACGACTATTTCGCCTGGAATAGGGCTCGCTGGCAGGCATACGGTGATCTGGTCGGCAAGCGTAAGGTGCCGGTTACTTCCGTCCATGGGGGATATGAATGCAACGGCTGGCTTGCCTATACCGACAAACCCAACTGGGAAACGACGATAAGGGCCTTCTACGCACTCGCTTTCGGCCCCATACCCGGCTATCGTGAGATCGCCCGGTATCCTTTCCGCCGATGGATGCCGCCGGGCGACGGAGAGATACTGGTGCTCAAGCGGCTGTAAGGGAGGGTTATGGGTTGTGGGGCTCCCCAGAACCTACAACCGAAAACCTAAGACCCCCTCCTTCGTGTTATACTAACACGGCAAGGGAGGCCGTCATGGACGTTTTTGGAGCAATCAGCAATCGAAGGAGCATACGGAAGTTCAAGCCCGACCCGATCCCGGAGGCGGGCGTGCGGCGGCTAATCGAGCTTGCCACGAGTGCGCCCAGCGCCGGCAATATGCAGATGTGGAAGTTCCTGGCGGTGACCAATCGCAAGGTTCTCGAGCAGATGCGCGAGGCTATCATCCGAAAGCTGGATTCCCTGAGCGAATGGCCCGAGGCTCAGGATTATCTCACAAAGCTGCAGGCCGCAAAGGGATGGAGCGGATTCTTTGCGGACGCCCCTGTCACCATAGTCGTTTTAGGCGAACCTTACCGCTCCACGGTCGAGGAGATCCTCGAAAAACGCGGTTGGACGCGGGCAGAGATTGACGCTCTCAGGCAGAAGCCGGATATCCAGAGTCTCGGGGCGGCGATGGAGAACCTCTGCCTGGCGGCGCATGCGATGGGCTACGGGACTTGCTGGATGACTGCTCCGTGCATCGCCGGCCCGGAGATCAAGGAGCTGCTGGGCATCATGCCGCCCTGGGAGGTCATTGCCCTCCTGC
>DASRZD010000693.1:0-2694 GCA_035686805.1 Armatimonadota bacterium | reverse complement strand
TATATCATCCTGACGAATGAGCAGGCCGGGGAACCGCAGGTGCAGGACCTTGACGAGCGGATAACGGACTTCCGAGAGGTTTCGCCCTGTGACCTGAATAAGATCGCCGATCAACTGGAATCACTCCCGCCGGGTCACTGGCGCGACTGGGGCCGCTTCCGAGCGGTCGAACATAGAATCGTCTACAAGAAGCTCTGCCTTTGAGCGCTGAAGAGATCACACTTTGCACACACACTTTTCACCCTAGTTCGCGGGCAATTCGGGGCCCCGTCACCAAGAGGAGCGATGGGGAGACGGGGCGACACGGCGGTTGCCGGAAAATATAGCCCGTGTTTTGCAGAACAGTATTAACAAGAGGGCTAAGGCTGGCTATAATCAATCTGACGCTAGCTTGGATGTCACACTTGCTTTTCGCGGCTTAGATAGCAATTCAGCAGTTCCTGTCAACGGACTCACCAGTATCGGTGTGACTTTCCCCTCAGTATACGGGAACCAAGTGGTTGGAATGAGAAGTGGAAACGTGTACTTAAAGACGTTGGTACCTGAACCGGCAAGCCTAGCTGCGCTTGCCGGGACGCTTAGCTTGTTTGGCTTTTCATGGATGCGAAGGAGGACAAGATGCGGACAACGAACATGGTAGAGAGGGTTTTCCGAGAGGTAAAGCGTCGAACCAGACCGATGAACTGCTTCACCAACCGGCGAAGTGTAAACCGCATGCTCTATGCAATCCTAACAAGGCAGAACAAACTTTGGAGAGAAGGGCGCCCTCTTCCCAGTTTTACACACCCAGGTTGACGTTACCGCGAACAGCGGGCCGTAGCCATACTTTGCCATTTGTAGTATAATTAATGTTCAAGAACTCTTGGAACGCGAGTATTGAACCAACATCTTACAACACAGATGAGGGTTGACCCAGACCTGATACGTAGAGTACGGGACGGCGACGTTTCCGCTTTCGACCAGTTGTTCAACAGCTATCAGAAGCGGGTCTAAAACCTCATATACAGGATGGTGGGAAACGAGCAGGATGCGGCTGGCGGAAATGCTTTGAGTCACAAGGAGTTAAGTCATCTTTGGCGGAGTATCTGAAGGCGTCTTGTATGGGCAGAAACGAGAAATCCCGCTTATTATGCGGGTCCCATATAATCTTGTTATGACAAAGAACTCAATGGATGCCGCCCGGGCGGCGATATACGTGGGATGTTGCGGGGCATACTGCAAGACCTGCATGGGGTCCGAGAACCCATGCAAAGGATGCAGGCTTGGACATGAAGACGGTACTCGTAGTGTCCTGCGAGCCAGATGTAAGATCAAGCGATGCTGCTTGATCGAGAAAGAACTACCAACGTGCATGGAATGTGACGAATTCGAATCCTGCGAGATTCTGCAGGACTTCTACAACAACCCCAGAGCCCGTACAGCTCATCAGAAGATTCGCCGTGCTGCCGAGTTCATTCGGAGACATGGCTATGATCGATTCGAGAAGATCGCAGGCGGTTGGACAGGATCCAAAGGGGAATTGCCAGATATCTGACGACTGCAATGGATCAATACGAGTCGTCATAACAAAGCCTTGGAGGCGACGCTTGACAGCGCGCCTCAAGCCACACATTAGGAGTCGAAAATGAAACGTGAATTGGCCAACCAATATGAGATCGCGTTGACGATGCTCAAAGGCGTCATCGAAGAGACCAGGGATGACACTTGGTTGTTCACCGACGACACCAAGGAGGCCGTCTGGCATATTGCCTATCACGCAATCTACTACGCAAACGCCTATTCGAGTCCAAGTGAAGAAGAAGTCACCAGGTGGAAGGGACAGTCGAACGACGCTCAATTCCTCGGTCCAACTCCATGGCCACCTCACGAGAGACATGTTCCGAAGGAGACGTTCACGAAAGCCCAGATAGAGGAGTACATTGATTTCGTCAGGGGACTCATTCCAAGTTACTTGGACCATTTCGATGCCGAGAAGCCTTGCTGGCCGAACTGGTACAACATGAATCAATTCGAGTTACACCTCAACAATCTCCGACACATTCAGCACCATACCGGCCAGATTATCGAAAGAAACGGTGGCACCGAGGTCGGCTGGCCGGGAGTGGAATGACGCAGGAACTCCTAACAGTGCCATGCAGACGGACGCTCGTACCTCGCGCCGCTGATGGCCGACGTTAGGGAGAGTGAAAGGAATGGACGTGCGAGAGATTGCTCACCAGCTTGGGATAGCGGAAGGAACGGTCAAGTCCAGACTCGCCCGAGCGAGGGATGAATTGAAGCGGAAGCTGGGACACTACGTAGGATGACAATGGCCAATGGCCGATGGTCAATGGTCTATGAACAGACAAACTCATGGGCCCTTGACCATGGACCCTTGGTCATCAGCTTTTCACTCCCAGCGCCACCATCTCAGAGCCGCCTTCGGTCATGACTACCTTGCCGTAGACGGTGATCGTCTTGCCAAGGGGGATCTCGGAGATCGTAAAACCCGACGGGGCTGTATCAACTCGCATGTCGCCGGTATCGTCCTTCACATAGAACCAGCAGCCGGCTGTGGGGCACTTCTGAGTCATCGCGCCCTTGACGGTTACTTCCTTGCCGGTCAATGCCTTTCCGTGGCTCAGGACTTCCTGGATACTTGTGATCTGTGCGCCGTCGGGCACGCCCTTGCCAAGCTGGGCCGAGCCTTTACCG
>DASRZD010000692.1:0-3277 GCA_035686805.1 Armatimonadota bacterium | reverse complement strand
GCGCCGTTCTTCCTACTGATGTCAATCGGGGTTTACCTAGGACTGGTGCTGCGGTTCAATAGCTGGGACCTCATCAAGCGTCCGGAGCAGGTGTGGTTATCCGTGCTGGAACTAGGCTTCCGCCCGACCGTCAGCCCCCTGATCATCGCTTTTGCAGCCGTCCTCTGGCTGGTCTACCTGGCGATAGACATCTGGGTAGATGGATTTGCGCTCAGGCTCAAACGTTGAACGTCGGGAAGCATGGGACGTGACCGACAGACCGTTGACGAAACGAGCGACCTAACCGATTGACGGATGAGAGTGAAACAGCAGAACGCCGGAGATCACGAAGGCGGCTGCAGAGTGCTTTCCTCGGTCGAGCATGCTTGTGCAGGCATATAGCCCTGCGACCGAGAACAACGTCATGAGTGAGAGAGGATTAGCGCCGAGGAGGAGACTAATATATACCAACGGTCAAGAAACTCGATGGTTCGCTTGTTAGACCTAAGCATCGCAAGTTCCGGTTACGCATTACTCGTTACGGATTACGTATGAAATCCTTGTCCATTATAGCACTTCTATTATTGGCCGTCACACGGGGATCGGCAACTGAATTCTATGTTTCCGGAAGCGGAAGCGACCGGAATCCCGGCACGAAGCAGAAGCCGTTCGCGACCCTGGAGCGCGCCAGGGATGCAGTGCTCCTGACCAAGAAGTCCGGCCCGATCACCGTGTGGATCAAAGGCTGGGTTTATCCTCTCAAACAGACATTCACTCTGACTCCTGAGGACTCGGGCGCCGAGGCGGCGCCGATCACCTATCGAGCCTGCGAGGGCGAGGAGGTCTGCATTATCGGCGGCATCGAGGTCAAGGGCTTCAAGCCGGTGACCGATCCGGCGATCTTGAAGCGATTCGACGAATCAGCCAGGGGCAAGGTTTTGCAGGCCGATCTGAAGGCTCAGGGGATTACCGATTTCGGCGGGATGACCCCTCGCGGCTTCGGGCGACCGATCACTCCCGCAGGCATCGAGCTGTTCTTCGATGACAAGCCCATGACCCTCGCCCGATGGCCGAATGAGGGCTGGGAGAAGATCGCCTCTGCCCCTGAGGCCGGGAAGTTCGGCTATGAAAGTGACCGTCCGAAGAGGTGGGCGAAGTCCGACGACATCTGGGTTCACGGCTATTGGACCTGGGATTGGGCGGATTCCTACGAGCGGATAAAGAGCATTGACACCGAAAGCCAAACCATCGAGACCTACCCGCCACACGGCATCTACGGCTACAAGGCCGGCAAGCGGTTCTACTACCTGAACATCCTTGAGGAGCTCGATGAGCCGGGCGAGTGGTGTCTCGACCGCACTTCGCGCATTCTCTACTTCTGGCCGCCCGGCAAGGGCTCGGCCTATGTTTCCTTGCTCGAAACCCCGCTCATCTCGATTAACGGCGTATCCCACACGACCATTCGAGGGCTGACTCTCGAATGTACCCGAGGCGCGGGCATCGAGGTCAAGGGTGGCGATCATGTCCTCATCGCCGGATGCACTCTGCGGAATATCGGGACGGTGGGCGTCAGCTTCGAGGGCGGGACGAAAAACGGCATCCACTCGTGCGACATCTCCCAAACCGGCGACGGCGGAATCAAACTGGACGGCGGGGACCGCATGAGCCTCACTCTCGGCGAAAACTTCGCGACCAACAACCATATCTATAATTTCAATCGCTGGTGCAGCACTTATCGGCCTGCCGTGCTGGTGACCGGATGCGGCAACATCGTCTCCCACAACTTGATGCACGATTCCCCCCACACCGCCATCCTGTTCAACGGCAATGAGCACGTGATGGAGTTCAATGAGATACACCACGTATGCATGGAAACCAGCGATGCCGGCGGCATATATACCGGTCGCGACTTCTCCTGGCGAGGGAACGTCATCCGCTACAACTACCTCCATCATCTAGGCACGGCTGACGTCCGCGCGATCTACATTGACGATGATTCGAGCGACGTGCGGATCTTCGGCAACTTGCTCTACAAGGCGAAGATGGGCGTTTGCATCGGCGGCGGCAGGGATTGCGTCGTCGAGAATAACACCTTCGTAGACTGTCGGCCGTCGGTGTTCCTGGATGCGAGGGGCATGAACTGGGCGAAGGGCACGGTAGATGGCTTCATGAAGGAGCGGCTGGAAGCCATGCCTTATCGTGAGTCGCCCTGGAAAGAGCGTTACCCGGAGCTTCTCACTCTCTATGACGACGATCCCGGCGCTCCCAAGTACAACTCGGTCGCGCGAAATGTCTCATTCGGCGGGCGATGGCTGCAGATCATTGACCCCATCTGCGAGAAGCTCACGACCTTCGAGGGCAATCTCGTGGATCAGGACCCGGGATTCGTTGATCCCTCGAATGGGGATTTCCAGCTTAGGGACTACTCGCCAGCATACCAGACGGGCTTCAAGCGTATTCCCGTAGAAAGGATCGGCCTCTACATGGACGAATATCGGACGAAACTGCCTCCGAAGGACGAGGGCAAGCCGGTCATCCGCAAGCTCGGGACGATTGACTGCGACATGGTGGAGACGACGCCGATCGTCTTCAAGGACCGGCTCTATCGCTTCGAATATGTCCGCGATCAGTACTACAAGCCAAACCTGGGCAAGCCCTCCTATTTCCGGTTCGTGGATGTCAAGACCGGGGAGTATACCCCTCCGTTCGCCGCCGACACTCACCTGGGGAGCGCGCATGTGGAGGGGGATACCGTCTACGTCTGCGGCGTGGATAAGTGGGGCGGCACGCAGATAAGGGTCTTCTGGTCTAAGGACCTCAAGAAGTGGTCATCCGCGACGGCGCTCGATCTGCCGGGCTGGGGGATATTCAACAACTCGGTCTGCAAGGGCAAGGGCCGGTATATCATGGCCTTCGAGATTGGCGCGCCCGAGGCTGAAACCGGCGTGCCGTTTACCATGCGCTTTGCCGAGTCAAAGGACCTGATCCATTGGACGCTCATGCCATCGGAGTGCGTCTTCGCGAAGGACCGCTATACCGCCTGCCCGGCGATCCGATTCCTGGATGGCCGGTACTATATGATCTACCTGGAGGCCCTCCCCGGCCCGACCTACGAGCCGCATATCGTCCGCACGAAGGACCTCATCCACTGGGAGACCAGTCCCCTCAACCCGGTGATGAAGTACTCGTTCGAGGACAAACTCATCGCCAATTCGAAGCTCACCGCCGAAGAGAGAGACCGAATCGCCAAGGCGGTGAACATCAATAACTCGGACATTGACCTGTGCGAGTTCGAGGG
>DASRZD010000691.1:0-2611 GCA_035686805.1 Armatimonadota bacterium | reverse complement strand
GCTGTCTCCGTCGAGGATGTAGCCGGAAATGGTGTAGTGAATGGAATCACCAACCATGTCGGTAACAACCTCGTCGGCATCGACAACCGTTATGTCCTGGTGGTCTGGGGTGAATTCCAAATCTGCCTTGGCAGGAGTGACCGTATAGCTTCCGTTGGGGATGTTGGAGAAGGTGTAGAACCCGTTGGCATCAGTCGTCGTCGAGCCGCTCTCGTCTCCACTGAGAGTGACTGTCACCCCCTCGATCCCGGCATCAACCGAATCAACGATGTAGCCGGAGACCACCCAAACCTCGATCATCGTGTCAACAAGAACATCGGCCCCGGCAACCGCGATGTCTTGATGATCTGCATAGTACGTTTTCCCATTTTTCGTTGGCGTTAGCGTGTAGTTACCATTTAACACCTCTGGGAATTGATAATATCCGTTTGAATCAGTTACCTTTGCATCGTAATCATCCCCGGTTAATTCTACAACTGCATTGACAACTCCGGCATCATCCCCATCCAAGATGTACCCGGAGACGCTGCTGTAGTAGAGCTCATCCACAACGCCATCAGACGAGAGCCTGAGCCTTATGACGGTGGCGTCTCCTACAACTCCCATGCTACCCCCACATGGCCGGCTCCTACCCCATGTTGTTGCGGCAAATGCCGATCGAGGCGACGATGTTCGCGCTGGTGGTCACGACCACTCGGTACTGACCGAAGGACTTCGCCACCTCTGCGGGAGGGTCTACGAAGTGACCGGCGCCGGCAGCCCCGGATTCGACGGCTTTCGACTCGTAGTGATCGGCCGGGTCCATTGTTCGCTGGTTCTTGCGATCGACAGGACTTACATGGACAGCCACGTCAACGGTCGATGTCCCTGTGTAGTCGATCCAGAATTGCGCCAACGACCCCTGGAGATCCTCGGCGCCCCGCCAGTCAAAGGTTTTCGGAGAGTCAGCCGCGAGGATGGCCGCTTCGAACACAATCCAATCGGTGATATTTCTTGGGTCTGCCATTTTTCACTCCAGATCAAAGGCAGGGGCCCCGTAGGGCCCCGCCGGTTGAATCAGGTCGCGTCGGCGCCAACCACGTCGATGAAGTGGGTGACTCCAACCATGAACCGTTCGTGAGTGAAGGCAGAGCGGGTGCGGTTCCGCTTCCCGCCGTCGAATTGCCACGCAGTCGAGAACTTCTTGCGGCTCTTGAACTTGAAGTTGGGCGCAGCCTTCTTCCCGAACATGAACATGTAGTTCTCGTTCGAGAGCTCCTGGTTGTACACAATCTTCAGGTTCTTGTTGCGCAGAGAGTTGGTGTTCTTCGAGGAGACATCGTTGGAGGTGCCAACGTTGAACCCGTCGAACTCGTACTCCTGCCCAAGAATGCGCGTGATGTCGCGTTCCTGAGCGTCGTGGACCATGAGCTTGACGGCCTTGCTCCGCTGCTTGAGGCCCTTTTGGGTCCTCTGATCGAGCTTGAGAATGTCGATCATGTCCCAGATCCGGGACCAGGTCACGGAGCCGGCGCCGAGCGCGTTGGTCCAGGTCGTGCCGTCCAGCAGGGTCCTGGTTCCGCAGAGCGCCCCGCCATCCCACATGGTCTGAACGGCGTTCGAGAACGCGCGTTCGAACGGCATGTTTGCGTAGATGGACTTGGCCTGAGCGTAGGACTCGCCAAAGCCGCGGCCCATCCCGTTGAGGAACTCTTTCTGCGAGATGTGACGGAGATCCTCGAGGAGTTTGTCGTCGATGTCCGCACCGAGCGCGATCTCGGTGTCGTACAACGTCCAGTCCCCGACTTCTTCCATCGTTTCGGTGTTGATGTCCTCACCGTAGGAGCGTTCGTGGGGGAGGCCGAAGGCGGTCCAGACGTACCCCTTCATTTCCCTCTCTTTGGTGGACGACATGTCTCCATAGACCTGGCCGTACTCCCAAATTTTCCCCATTGACTCTTCGCGTGCGACATCTTCGAACTCAATCAGGGCGATTGAGTTTACCCACTGTGCATTGGTCATTACCATGATTTACCCCCTCCCCTATGCCGCGCCGTTGACGGTCACGCAGACCGCCTCGAGCACGCGGAAAAGGCCACGGTAGACCGTGTTTCCGTATTGTTCGTCCCGCAGGGGACCTTGTGATTTGATGAACGCAACGGCGTTCAGAATGGCGGTTGATGCTCCGGTGTTCTGGATGTCGGCGTACCACTCGCCAGAAACAGTGCACACCGCGCAAACCTGACCGTCCACCAGGGTCGAGGCATCGACTGCCGCGCCCGCGTGGAGATCCCAAATGTCGAGTTGGAGGATGTCCCCCGGGAATAGTTCATGCACAGCAACTTCCGTAGCGACAACCCCAGAGGCGGCGCCTTCAGCGAGCCCCAAGAAAACGGTGTCGGCATTGATGCACTCCCGAACCTCTCCGCTTGTCGCGTCGAGGGTCAAAAAGTCACCAATTTCAAAGGTCTGAACGCCACCAGTGACGTCTTCGCCTCCGTGGAAGGTGTTGCGCCGAAAGCTCGATGCTACAACGGGCTTTGGCATGTTGATTCTCCTAGTTACGCCTAGTCTTCATCATCCCCGCTCAGGGAATCCGACACCGGCCCCATCTGTAAAGGGACCTTCGTAA
>DASRZD010000690.1:0-2930 GCA_035686805.1 Armatimonadota bacterium | reverse complement strand
ACTATTCACGCTTATTCCCGTTATATACATGGAACGGAATGTCTGCCAGTAGAGTCAGATAAACGATTGCCTGTTCCATTGCGTATGCGCGTTTCCGAACTATGAAGGAGGAAATGTCATGAGACGACTGTTCCCTGTCTTAGCACTGCTAATCTCGGTGATATCCCAGACTCTGGCAATCACATATACCGTCCATGACCTGGGATTGCTGCCAGGAGCAAAGACTACGTGGGCTCATGCGATTAACGATCGTGGGGAGATTGTAGGCTGGGCAGAAATGCCCAGTGGATTGCGCTATCCAGTGTACTGGAGCCAAGACGGTCAGATCAGCAGGATAGGCAACTTGTCTGGATACAATGCACGCGGTGAGGGCATTAACAGCAGCGGGCAAATCGCGGGCCATGCAAGCTATGGGGGATTCTTCTTTGATCCGCTGGCCGGAGTAAGGCAGTATAGCGGGGGCGGATGTACAGCAATCAATGACGCAGGCTGGCATGTGGGCAATCGTAATCGAAAAGCCAGTCTCTGGTATCCTGACGGCACGTTCCTCGAACTCGGCTCACTACCGGGACATTTGTATAGCATGGCTTACGGCATCAACAACGAGGGTGTTGTTGTGGGCGAGTCGTACACAGACTACTTCTTGGCGAAGGCATTTCTCTGGACTTCTGACAGAGGAATGGAGGACCTTCATGGACTCGGTGGACGTTGGACTTATGCCTATGACATAAACAACAAGGGGCAGGTGGTCGGCAGATCACGAACTACGAGTTACCAGTATGAGGACCATGCGTGTCTGTGGGAAGCAGATGGGAGCATTACTGACCTAAGCGCCATATCAGGTCAGTACACTGACCACAGCGGGGCACAGGCGATCAATGAGTGGGGCACAATCGTTGGACAGTCTTCATATGTTGCTGCTGTATGGGAGGCTGACACCCATAAGTTGGTAAAGCTTCCCTTGCTTCCAGGCTTCACGGGCGGTGAGACGATTGACATAAACAACCGAGGAATGATCGTGGGGTATTGCAGTCACTACTTATCGGAACCGCACTATTCTCACGCGGCATTATGGGTACCCATGATCCGGCAGATTCAGATAGACATCAAACCGGGCGAAAGCCCGAACAAGGTAAACCTGGATAGCAAGGGACGGCTTCCCGTCGCAATTCTTGGCACCGCAGAATTCGATGCGACCAGCGTCGATCCGGCTACGATACGTCTTGCCGTTGCACAACCGATTCGCTGGCATAGTGAGGACGTAAACGCAGATGGACTCCTCGACCTCATGCTCCATTTTCAGACATCGGACTTGGCGATTTCAATCGTGGACACGGAGGTCAAGCTGACGGGCCAGACACTTGCAGGTGAAGACATAGAAGGCGTCGATAGCATTATTCCAGTGCATGCAGGCAAGTAGGCGGACAAGTTTCTCTCGATCGAGAATGTCGAGAAGGTTATCTCAATCTGACCTTGTAGACATGCACATCGTTTCGCTCGAAGCGATCGGTGATGGTGCCGTCCTTGGCGGAGAGCGTGCGGCCCTCGAACATGACCTCCACTTCCCCTTTGAGGACATCGCCTGAGAACCGGACCTGCGCGGGGGAGCCTTCACGCTTGGCGGCGAAGATGTAGAGAAACGGGCCGACCTCCCTTGCGGTGAACTCGATGTCCGGCGCGCCCGAGACCTTCAGCGGAATCTTGGAATCCGGCGCGAGCAGCGCCGAGTGAAGCTCGCTCCCCTCCCCGATCTCGCGAAGGAGGGGCCTCATAACCTGGTTCCAAAACGTCCAATTGTACCCCAGCTCGGCGTCCCGGCCCTCCAGGCACAGGTTCATCCCGAAAAAGAAGAGTCCGCGAGCGCCTTTGATGATCGCCTGATAGGCCATGTATCGCTCCTGGCGGAAGGTCGGGAAGACAAGCGTGTGCGGCGGCATGACCCCACTCCAGCAGACCTGCAGGACCATGATGAACGGCTTTTTGCCGTCAACCGCCGCCGAGATGTAATCGCAATAGTCCCCGACCATGCTGAGGTCCTTATTCGGCAGATGGCTGAGCGCGCCCATAGGGATGCCGATGGGATAGATGTCCAGGCCGGTGGCATCGCAGTACTTGCAGTATTCATGGAGAATCTCGATGGTGTTCCGAGGGGCATGCGCCATCCAGACCGGGTGATCAGGATCATGCTGCTTGATGAACTTATAGGAGGCGACCAGGCCGTCAATCGGCACGTTGCCCCACGCGGGCTCGTCCATACACTTCCACATTGCGAGGGCGGGATGGTCGTTGAAACGCTCGATGAGCTTGCCGAGTCCCTCCGGGCGTTTGGGGGCATCCTTGGTGAAGACGCTCAGCTCGCGGAGATTCAGGAAGGCGTACATGCGGTTTGCGGCCAGCCAGTCCATGTATTCGACTACTTGCTCTTCGTCGCCCCTGGCCCACGGGCCGGAGTGGATTCGGAAGCTATCAATCCCGCCTTCGGCGAGCACCGCCAGCGCATCCCTGCCGATTGGATCTCTCGCTCCCAATGGCGGCGGGCCGGGTGACAAACACATGGGAAACCAAGGCTTGTCATTCATGAGGAACCGATTGCCATCTATGGTGACTCTCGTCGGGCCGGCGAAGGCAAGACTCTGCGCAAGGAACAATATCAGGATGGCGAATTTCATGGCTCATAGTCCGGGTTCGGGGTCGGCATGGAGGCGTCTACGGACTTGCGCCAGTCGGCGAGCTTCTTCCGAAGCTCTTCGGCCTTTTCGGGCATCTTGGCGGCGAGGTCGGTAGTCTCACTGAGATCGTCCTTCAGGTTGTAAAGCTCCACATGCCCGTCCTCGAAGAACTCGATCAGCTTCCAGTCGCCGTCGCGAATCGCCCCGCCGGGGGTGCAGCGATGGTAATGCGGATAGTGCCAGTAAAACGTCTTCCGCTCG
>DASRZD010000689.1:0-6315 GCA_035686805.1 Armatimonadota bacterium | reverse complement strand
TAATGGCAGTTATGGCCGAAAAGGCTTCGTCAGCGAAGTGCTGGCCGACCTTCTGAAGGACGGCCGAAAGATCGATGTGGTCTATGCCATCGGCCCTGTCCCGATGATGCGAGTCATCGCCGAGCAGACCAGGCCTCATGGAATCAAGACGATTGTGAGCCTGGATGCCATCATGATTGACGGCACTGGGATGTGCGGCGCATGCCGAGTGACGGTTGGGGGGCAGACCAAGTTTACCTGCTGCGACGGGCCGGATTTCGACGCCCATGAGGTCAACTGGGATGAGCTGGTTGCGAGGAAGAAGATGTATCTGCCTCAGGAGAAAGAGCAGCTCGAGCGCTTTCATGAGAGCTGTGCCGGAGGTTGCCGCAAATGAGTAAGCAGTTGAAAGAGCGCGAAGAGATGCCGCGTCAGCCTGCCGAGGTAAGACGGAAGAACTTCGAGGAAGTGGCCCTCGGCTACACTCCCGAGCAAGCGATAGTGGAGGCGAAGCGCTGCCTGCAGTGCAAGAAGAAGACCTGCATCGAGGGCTGCCCGGTCGAGGTTGATATACCTGAGTTCATCAGGCTCATCGGCGAAGAGAAGTTCATGGAAGCGGCCGCGAAGCTCAAGGAGACGAACGCCCTTCCCGCGATCTGCGGGCGCGTGTGCCCTCAGGAAGAGCAGTGCGAGCTGACGTGCGTCCTGGCGAAGCGCGATCAGCCGATCGCGATCGGACGCTTGGAAAGATTCGCCGCCGACTGGGAAGCGGCCCATCAGAATGAGTCGGGGAAGTGCGATGTCACGGACGAGCCTCCTCCATCCGATAGAATTGCCAAGGTCGCGGTAGTCGGCTCGGGGCCGGCGGGACTCACTGCGGCGGGCGAACTGGCATGCAAGGGTTATGACGTCACCATCTTCGAGGCGCTCCACGATCCGGGCGGAGTATTGTGTTACGGGATACCTCCGTTCAGGCTGCCGAGGACGATTCTCAATCGCGAGATAGACTACGTCAAGTCGCTGGGCGTGAGTATCGAGACGAATGCGATCGTCGGCAAATTGTATACCCTCTGCGATCTCATGGAGGATGGATTCAGCGCGATCTTCATCGGTACAGGAGCGGGGCTGCCGCAGTTCCTGAAAATCCCAGGGGAGAACCTGTGCGGCGTATACTCCGCGAACGAATATCTGACTCGCATCAACCTCATGAAAGCTTACAAGTTTCCAGAGTACCCAACGCCGATCAATATCGGCGAAAAGGTGGTCGTTATCGGGGCTGGTAACGTTGCCATGGACGCGGCAAGATGCTCTCTTCGCATGGGTGCGAAGGAAGTCGCCATTGTTTATCGGCGCTCCCGGACCGAGATGCCTGCCCGCGAAGAGGAGATCGAGAATGCGCTCGAAGAGGGAGTCGTGTTCCAACTCCTTACTAATCCCGTGCGCTTCATTGGCGACGAGAACGGCTTCCTGAAGCAGATGGAAGTCATGCGCATGGAGCTCGGCGAGCCGGATGATTCGGGTAGACGCAGGCCGGTTCCGATCGAGGGTTCGAACTTCATCATGGATGTGGATACCGCTGTGATCGCAGTCGGGCAAAATCCCAACCCTGTTGTCCGGGAGTGCGAGACCGACCTGAAGACCACCAAGTGGGGCGGGATAGTCGTTGACGAGGAAACGATGGCGACTTCGATTCCCGGCGTCTACGCGGGAGGAGATGCCGTCACTGGGGCGGCGACCGTCATCACGGCGATGGGCGCCGGCAAGAAAGCCGCTCGGGCGATTGACCAGTATGTTCGGGGTAAGTTGAAGGAAACGAAGTAGGACTGATCCGGCAATAGCGCAGCATTGGGCCGTTCAAGCTGTTGCTGGACGGCCTTTTCATAATCGGATTTTGGAGGGCTGCATGGTTAAGCTATTCGGCAGAGAGTACTCGAAGGAAGGCTTGCTGGCGAGGGTGGGGGACATCTCCCAGATCGCCGGTGTCCGGCAAGTGGTGCTGAATGACGGCGTGGAGAGAGGGGTGCGAGCGGCCGAGTTCAAGACCGGCTCGGGCCTCGATTTTACGGTTCTGATCGATCGGGGATTAGACATTTCCAGTGCGGCATTCAACGGTCAGTCGCTGGCCTGGCGATCGTCAACGGGTGATGTTTCACCGGCATACTTCGACGAGCCGGCATTAGGCTGGCTGAGGAGCTTCTACGGCGGATTGGTCGTGACCTGCGGGCTGACCTATGCGGGCGCTCCGTGCGTTGATCAGGGAAAGGCGCTGGGCCTTCACGGCCGAGTATCGAATACGCCGGCCCACTCCATCAGCAGCGATGCGGCGTGGGTTCGCGGCTCGTACCTCATGTGGGTGAAAGGGAAGGTTCGCGAAACGACGGTTTTCGGCGAGAACCTTGAACTGACGAGGCGGATCAGCGCAAGACTGGGCGAGTCCAAGATCTGGATCCACGACAAGGTCACCAATCTGGGTCATCAGGAAACCGAGCATATGATCCTATATCATATCAACGCCGGTTTCCCGCTCATTGATGATGGAAGCAAGCTCATCGCGCCGGTGGTTGATTACAAGCCTCGCGACGCCGACGCCGAGATTGAAAAGGAACTCTATGCCAGCTTCCCAGCGCCGACTAAGGGCTTTCGCGAGCGGGTATATTACCTGGAGATGGCGGAGGATGCGAAGGGATGCGTCACTGCAGCGTTGGTCAACCCAAGCTTCAACAACGGGCAGGGATTCGGCTTCTATGTGAAGTATCCCAAGCACGAGCTGCCCAAGTTCTCCGAGTGGAAGATGGCGAACCAGGGCACCTACGTTGTTGGCCTGGAGCCGGCGAATTGCTGGGTCGAGGGCCGGGCGAAGGAGCGCGAGCGGGGAACTCTCCAATTCCTGAAGCCGGGAGAGACTCGGGACTACCATTTGGAGATCGGCGTCTTGAGCTCAAAGGAAGAGATCAAGACGCTTGAGGAGAGCGTTCAGACTGTACTGGGCCGGTAGGTATGTATAAAGATTTACAAGAATACGTCCAATGCTTAGACAAACATAGACAACTCAAGCGGATTCATGCTCCTGTCAGCCCTGATCTGGAGATCACCGAAGTCGCCGACAGAGTCATGAAATCCGCCGGACCCGCGCTCCTTTTCGAGAAGCCGGCGGGCTTTGACATTCCTGTGCTGATCAACTCCATGGGCTCGAAAGAGCGGATGGCGATGGCATTGGGAGTCAAGGATATCGAGGAGATTGCCGAGGAGATTACTCACCTAGTCAAGCTTGAAGTCCCGACGAGCACCATGGGCAAGCTCTTCATACTCCCGAAGTTCGGGAAACTGGCGGCGTGTGCTCCCAAGACCGTGAAGTCGGGCGTCTGCCAGCAAATCGTGAAGACGGACGATGCCTCGCTGGACGAACTGCCCATCCTCCATTGCTGGCCTGGTGACGGGGGGCGGTTTGTCACACTGCCGATGGTCTTCTCGAAAGACCCTCACACGGGAGTGCGCAACGTCGGCATGTATCGAATGCATGTGTATGATGAGCGCACGACCGGCATGCACTGGCATCCGAATAAGGTCGGCGCTCGGCATTATGCCGAGTATGAGCGATTGGGAAAGCGGATGGAATTGGCAGTCGGACTGGGTGGCGACCCGGCCTTAACCTACGCCGCGACCGCGCCTTTGCCGGAGGACTTCGACGAGATGCTTTTCGCCGGGTTTATCCGGAAGCGCTCAGTCGAGATGGTTCGCTGCAAAACCGTGGATCTCGAGGTCCCCGCGAATGCCGAGATCATCATCGAGGGCTATGTGGATCCCGGCGAGCGGCGGATGGAAGGACCGTTCGGGGATCACACGGGCTACTACTCGCCGGCCTCAGAATTCCCCGTGTTCCACGTGACCGCCATCACACGGCGGAAATCGCCGATCTATCCCGCAACCATTGTGGGCCGGCCGCCTATGGAAGACTGCTTCATGGCGAAGGCGACCGAGCGAATCTTTTTGCCGCTCATCAAGCTCCAACTCCCCGAGCTCGTGGATATCAGCCTGCCGATCGAGGGCGTCTTCCACAACATGGCGCTGATCTCGATCAAGAAGCGCTACCCCGGCCACGCGCGGAAGGTCATGCACGCATTCTGGGGGCTCGGGCAAATAGCGCTTACGAAAATACTGATCATCTTTGATGAGCAGGTCAACGTCCAGGACATGAGCGAAGCCCTCTGGCGGCTGGGGAACAATATTGACCCGCAGAAAGACATAGAGTTCGTTACCGGGCCTGTTGATATCCTCGATCATGCATCGAGGCTGCCGGGGTTCGGGAGCAAGATGGGTATAGATGCCACGAAGAAGCTCCCCGGCGAGGGCTTCGATCGGGGGTGGCCGGACGAGATTCGAATGAGCCCTGAGGTCAAGAAGAAGATTGACGAGCTTTGGGGCAAGTTGGGCTTATGAGCGAGCGCAGGCTGGTAGTCGCGATAACGGGTGCGAGCGGAAGCGTGTACGCCGCTCGATTCCTGGAGGCGGTGCTGGCGCATTACGACCGCATCTACCTGACCATCACCGAGAACGCCGCGACCATCATGCGCGCGGAACTCCCGGAGGGCCTGCCATCGAGTGAGAAAATCGAGGTCCTCGCGCCGAACGACCTTTCGTCTCCACCGTCGAGCGGCTCCGTGCGTCATGAGGGGATGGTGATTATACCCTGTTCGATGGGGACTGCCGGGCGTATTGCAGCCGGGATTTCTAATGATCTCGTCACAAGGGCGGCGGATGTCTGCCTGAAGGAGCGCAGGAAACTCATATTGGTGGTGCGCGAGACTCCGCTGAGTCTGGTCCATCTGCGAAACCTGACGATTCTGACTGAGGCAGGAGCGGTAGTGCTGCCGGCGGCGCCGGCGTTCTACAACAAACCGAATACCATAGAAGAGCTGGTCGAATTCATCGTCGCTCGGACAATGTGCCAGCTTGGGCTGGAGCAATCCATCGTTCTGGAATGGAAAGGGCGCGAAGTATGACGGCCGGTGCGCTTTCCCGAATCGGCGTCATCCTGGAGATGATCAAGTTCGAGCACACTGTGTTCGCGCTTCCTTTCGCTCTCACCGCCGCCATGCTTGCGGCAAATGGGATGCCGGACCTCCGGGTGCTCGGATGGATTCTGGTCGCCATGGTGGGAGCGAGGAGCGCCGCGATGGCATTCAACCGGATCGCCGATCTCCACTATGATCGGCTCAATCCTCGAACCGCGAATCGGGCGCTGCCTGCGGGCGTTCTGAGCATGGCCCAGGTTTCCGTATTCACCTTCGTTTCTGCGCTGGTGTTCATATTAGCCTCATGGAAGTTGAACAAACTTGCACTCGCACTATCGCCGGTCGCGCTGCTGGTCATCTTCGGCTACTCCTATACGAAGCGGTTCACGAACCTCTCTCACCTGGTGCTGGGACTGTCGCTGGGAATCGCTCCCGTCGGCGCATGGATCGCGGTCACGGGACGGATCGAGCTTGCCCCCGTTATCCTCTCGGCGGCGGTGATGTTCTGGACCGCCGGGTTCGATATTATCTATGCGCTCCAGGACCTGGATTTCGACCGCAAGATGGGGCTGTTCTCGATTCCCAAGGCGCTCGGCCCGAAGAACGGCCTTCTGGTTTCGAGGGGATTCCATGCGGTCACGGCCATCCTCCTGGGCTTCTTCGGCGTTATGATGGGACTGGGGATCGTCTACTACATCGGACTGGCGATGGCGGCGATTGCGCTCGCTTATGAGCAAAGCATGGTGAGGCCCGACGACTTCAGCAAGGCCAATGTCGCCTTCTTCAACGCCAACGGGTTTGTTAGCATTGGGTTCTTCATCTTCTCGGTGGCTGATCTGCTCGTTAGAAAGAGCGTGCTGTGAGGGAACTGGCGGTCAAGTCTGATATCGGCGACATCGTGGAGAAGGTCGAATCGGGCGCTCGGCTGGATTTCGACGACGGCGTCCGGCTGTTCAAATCGAACTCGCTGCTGCCGATCGGCTGGGCGGCGAATGTAGTTCGTCGGCGGCTGAACGGCGATCTCACCTACTACATCGTCAATCGCCATATCAACTATACGAACGTCTGCAGGAATCGCTGCCGGTTTTGCGCGTTTTCGCGGAGCCAGGGAGAGGAAGGCTCGTACACGCTGGAGGTCGAGGAGATCATCCGGAAGGCCGAGGACGCTCAGCGGGAGATTGATTTCACCGAGCTTCATATCGTCGGCGGACTGCACCCCACTCGGCCGCTTGACTACTATATCGAGATGCTGTCCGAGCTTAAGCGCCGTATGCCCAATGTGCATCTGCAGGCGTTCACGGCGGTTGAAATAGATCATATCGCA
>DASRZD010000688.1:0-4896 GCA_035686805.1 Armatimonadota bacterium | reverse complement strand
TCACGCAGTCGGCATGGGAATCATGGCGGTCCACATTGATCGAGCCGGCATGGCATGAGAGATCATCGTTGAACTTGCAGTCGGCCTGGTGGCACGCGCCGACCTCACCGATCGGGGCAGGCTCCCCGTGCAGGGTGCCGGCGATGATAAATGTGTCACAGGCGGGATGGCCTCTTCCAACCAGGATGGCGTTCGCGTGGCAATACTCGGCGATGTTGTAATAACACTCGGTGACGGCGCAGCTTTTCACTTCGGGTGGCATGATATTAACCCTCCTCCGGGAGCTAGGATCCCCACATAACCAGCTTCACGAAACGGATCTCATGGACGCTGAAGTATGGGAGTATGGGAGTATGGGAGTGTGGGAGTTGCTTACGGGACTATCCCCAGCAAACTCAGAACACAATAGGCGGCGAAGAAGAAGCCGAGGATTCCGCCGTAGAGGCAGATCTTGAGTGAGACTTCGTTCGTTTGGGTGATCTGCTTCTCGCTCTTACGGCTGATGATGAAAAACGGCTTCTTCGGGTCCACATAGCCGTTCTCGGCATAGTGGATGAGCGCATCGGGCATGGGGCCTTCGCCGGTGCATGATGCTTCTCCGAGGACATAGACATATCCTGTGGGCACGAATATCTGCTCGGTGATCCGGTAGAACCCGGTATCCGAGTAACCGACCGACGTGAACCACGGCTCGCGCTCGCTGGTGACAAGCTGATAGGGCTTTTCGGCCTCAATCTCGGCATTCGTGGGGTCTACCAGGGTGTAGCCGGTTTCGTCTTTGACCTTGAACAATGTAGAGAGAACATTATCATAGTCCTTCTTCCAGGAATGCTGCTTGCCCGAGCCGCTGGATGTGGACACCTGCCGCTCGACAATTGTTCGACACCAAGCACATGGAAGCTTGGAGCCCGGCGCGGATATGGGGCTTTCACAGGCAATAGTCCCTTCCACCTCCACGATGGCATTGAACCCGCTGCTGCACATCTTTCGGAGTTCGCCGGCCTTGTAGGTGTGAACGGCCCACATCTCATCGAGCAAGCCCTTCGCATGCCGGTAGTAGAGGATGAGGACGATGGACAAAACAAGCGATATCCCGCCTGCAATGATACTTGCCCTGGCATCCGAAGTCAGCGATTGCCACATGACTCTATTATAGGATAGCGAACGTCCAACTTCCAACTCTCAACTTCCAACTTTGAACGTCCGACTAAGCACGAAGCACTAAGAACGAAGGACGAGACATGAAAAAAGGGAGACCCTTCGGCCTCCCTCTCACTTGCTATACTAGCTAATGGATTACCAGCGCTCTCGGCGGCCACCGCCGCCACCGCCGCCGTAACCACCGCGGCCACCGCCGCCGCCACCACCGTAGCCGCCACGGCTTGCGCCGCTTCGCTCGGTCCGAGGCCTGGCCTCGTTGACGGTCAGGGTGCGACCCTGGTGCTCTTTCCCGTTGGTCTGCTCGATTGCCTCGGCAGAGTTCTCCTCGGGAACATCCACGAACCCGAAGCCGCGTCCCTGAACGATGCGGACGTCAGTCACGGGTCCCCACGGATCGAACAAGCTCTTGAGCTCCTCTTCCGTGGTGCTGTACGACAGGTTGCCGACGTACAATGATTTCGTAGCCAATGCGATTCCTCTTTCTGGGAGTCTTCCTCCCATTGATCATATTCTGGCAAGGCTTAGCCACAGGGCCAATTCGACGCGGGGGAACTCAACAGAAAGAAGAAGCTCCGCATGGAATCATTCTCTTAGGCTCAATGCCTGGTGCCGCTCACATTATACCCGTTTTTCCGAATTTAATCAATAAAAACTTGCATAACCTGAAAAAAGTGCCGGGAACCAGTGAACAGTGAACGGTAAACAGTGAACGGTAAGCGGTAGACTCACTCGCTCGTGAGTATGAAGATATCCGGCGAAACCGGATGGTTGCCCTGGGCATACTGCTTTTCCGTCTCCTGCTTCAGCCGCTGGTCTGTTCCACCGTTAGTATAGGGAAATGCCATCAGGAGGTCGCGGATCGGTATTACCACCGCAATTTCCTCCGAATCCAGCACACGGCTCGATCGGTCGGGGAGGTCGGGCAGTAGGATGCGCGAGGCGTCATAGCCGTCCATTGCTGCAAACTTGAGGATCTTCGACTTTCTGGCGCGATCCAGGACCGGCTCCCAGAGCGGGCCGGTTTTCGCCGCGAGGTTTTTCATCGCCTGCTCGCGAAGCTCCTCCGGCGAGATCTGCCACCTTTCGAGTTCCTCCTTCCGCACGAAGCGCATGGAACGCTCGAAGTCGAGGACCATCACGATCCTGAGTCCCCTCTGCCATTCGAAGGTGATCATATTGTCAACGACGGCATCGCCGTCCTGCATTTGGCGGATGCAATCGAAGTATCCCTCCGGCTTGAGGGATGGAAATATGCGGTGCTTCGCCTCCGCCCAGGGCACGAACTCGTCAACCCGCTCCAGCAGCATGGCCCGAACGAGATGATCAATGATGGAAGTCAGTTCCCTGGGGCGGCCCACATAGTCGGCGTAAGCGCTATCCAGGAAGAGGCTGATATTCGATCCGTCAACCTCGCACTCGAAGCCGAAGTCGAGCTCGGAGGTGATTTTCACGTCAGGGTATTTGGAGGCGATCCGCGAGCGGACCGTTTCCATGAACTGCCCCGGTTTGAGGGGCTTGCCGAGTATTCTGCCGAGTAATGCCATTCGCGGTCTCCTTTTACCTCAGCAGTATACCAGGATTGCCGAAGTTTTGAAACTGTGAGGTAGGAGACGGCCCCCGTCATGGCGTTAACTGATGATCAGCTTCAGGGCGCTGACGGCGGCGAGGCCGAGGATCGCCGCGTCGAAGGCCTTTTGAGACATCCTGGGGAGCAGCCATTTTCCGAAGAGAACGCCCACCAGGATCGCCGGGAAGACCTCTAGATTGAAGACAAGCGAACTCCCGGTAATGATGGGCTTGGCCGGATTCATGGCGGTCAGAATGAAGTAGACCGGCATCTTGCTGACATTGATGATGAAGAAATACCAGGCGATGGTGCCCATGAACTGCTGCTTTGGGAGCTTGTGGGCGGAGAGGAAGATAGTCATGATCGGGCCGGCGGCGTTCGAGACGGTGGTCGCGAACCCCGCGGATACGCCGGTTGATGCCACCCCGACCCTCGATTTCGGCGTGATCCGATCGCCCAAGATGCGCTGGACGAAGTATAGGGCGAGCATCACCATCACCAGGCTGCCGATGACGATGTTCATGACATCCTTCTTGCTGTTCGACTCGCCGAACGCCCAGAGCGCATACGCTCCGATCCCCAGGCCGACGACAACCCAGGGCAGAAGTCCAACGAGCTTGTCCCATTGGGCATGACGGCGATACCATGCGACCGCGAAGACATCGCCCATGATGAGCATGGGAAGCATGATGCCGACCGACTGCCTTCCGCCGAAGGTACTTGCCAGGAGGGGGACGACCAGTATTCCCACGCCGGGGACGCCGGTCTTCGAGATGCCAACCAGAAGTGCGGCTCCTATTCCGAAAATCCATTGCCAAAGTTCGAGATGCATGAAGTCTTACTCCTACTCCTACTCTTACTCTTGCTTACGGGGCAGTCCTCCCGGAATACATGATAAGTGATGAGTGACGCCGGGGACAGACCACTCCCATACTCCCACACCCCCATACACCCATACCTCTCGGTTCCTAGCGGGTGATTGCCGTCACCCAGCCATCCGTCGAGGGGGCGATGACGAGGTCATGCCAGACCGTCGGCGAGGCGAAGAGGTAGCCGCTGCCCGTGGAGTATTCCCACTTCTTCTGGCCGGTCGCGGCATCGAAGCAAAACAGGCCGCCCGTGACCCCGCCGATGTAGACCCTTCCATTCGCCACAACCGGCGAGTTCTCGTAGGTCTCCTTGCCGATGGACGCTCTCCAAACCTTGCTGCCGTCCGACACATTGAGGCAGAACAGGTCGCCGTTCAGGGCGGCGGTGTAGAACCGATCGCCTGCAATGAATGGGCTGTTGAAGCCGCACATGGACTTCTCGCTGGGGCTTCGGCGCTTCCACGTGATCTCGCCGGTTCGGGCGTCCAGGCAGAAGAGATCGGGGTCTTCCTTATGCCAGGTCCAGGCGGCGACCAGGATGTGCCGGCCGTCGGTCGCGGGATTGGAGTTCGAGGGCGAGGCGTAGAGGATTTCGCCGATCTTCGTCTTCCAGCGAACGGAGCCGTCTTTGGCATTCAGGGCGTAGAATGTGTTGTCCCACGCGCCGAAGAATACCGCGTCGTCCATGAAGATCGGGAGTTCCTGGGTCATGCGGGTCATCTCGAACTTCCATGCGAACTTGCCTGTTTTGGCATCCAGCGCATAGAAGGCCTGATCGCCCGAACCGACGAACACCTTTCCGCCGCCAAGCACGGGCGACGCCTGAATCGGGCCGTTGGTTTTGTACTCCCAAATGGGCTTGCCGGTGCCTGCATCCAAGGCAATCACCCGTCCATCGGCGGCTCCGAGGTAGGCATTGCCATCGCCGACCGCTATCTCGCTGATGACATCCGTGCCGACATCCCGACGCCAAATCTCCTTGCCCGTGCGAGCATCGAGGCAGTAGACGTCCCCGCCCCAAGCGCCGAAATAGATGCGGTCGCCCGAGACTCGGACCGGGCGCTGGACTGCGCCTGAGACCTTCGCCCGCCAGACCTCCTTGCCGGCACCAACCCTCGCCTGAACGGAGTCGGTCCACTCGACGCCTGCTGCATCCGTGACTCGGATTGTGATCGTATGCCAACCAGGCGTTATGTCCTTGTAGTCGGTGGCCTCATAGATGCCATACCGGTTTCGGGCTGCCGGCTGGTAATCGTCATCAATGCCGTATTCGACCTTGCCGGTGAGCGGACGCACCGA
>DASRZD010000687.1:0-6653 GCA_035686805.1 Armatimonadota bacterium | reverse complement strand
GCGGCTGCGGACATGGCGACATTGGCGCGACCGAGTGTTTCGGACATGATCTTCATGACGGCGAACTTGTTCTTGCCATCGGCGGTGATTCGGGCGGCATCGACACGAGCCAGGGCATTGTCGGAGGCGGTTTTGAGGCGCATGGTTTCGGCAGACATCAAGCCAGCGATGGCTTGAATGCGATCGTTTGGTGTTCGGCCTGCCATGGCTTGAGCCATGACGGCGGGATCGAGAACGTCTTGGTCGCCGACAACGTTGAGATTGCCCCCGTTGTTACGGAGCCACTGAGCGACACTGGCGCGAGTCTGTTGCATGGTGACTTCGTTGTTGTTCGTTGCGATGCGTTCGGTTGTGGCCTGACCACTCCTGGCGACGTCGCCTTGAGCGAGGGTATCAGCAGAGGGGAGGACACCGGCTTGAACACCGGCGCCAGCGGTGACAGCTTCTTGGTATCCGGCGTGGCGAAGCTCGTCCGATCCAGTGGGAGCGACACCTTGATTCTGAAATCCAGGAAAGAGGGAGAGGTAGCGCATGGTAGCGGGATCAAGATCGAGCTTGATAGGTTGACCGGTCTTGGAGTCAACTCCTTTGTTGTCCATGTAGTCAAGCAGCTTTTTGGCGGCGTTCTTCATATCAAGATCGACGTGATCCATTTGATATTTCAATTCACCACTTCGTAAGCTTTGCTCAAAGATTGCCGCTTGCTTCTGGGCTAGCATGTGAGCGGAAGCGAGTGCTTGCCGCTTAGTAGCAGCGTTGATTCCCATTTCACCAATTTCTTGGGGAGTCATAATTCCATTTGCGTCAGGCATACGTGACTCCTATCCCTGATTGCCGTACTGGTAGATGGGGGATGAATTGTTGGACAGAATGGATCCGAAGGTCTGAAGAGCTTGTCCACTGGGGGAGCCGCCACTGTATGGAGACGATGCCGGTTGTCCACCGAGATAGTTCATGACAAGTGGTAGAAGACCTAGGTGTTGTTTACGGTAGTCATCCGTTCGCAGGCCCAGTTCTGCCAAACGACGACCCATGAAGGAATCGTAGGCACCGATTCCGAGTTGTCCCAGGTTCGCTTCGCGATTGCTGGTGATGCGATTGGTAGTGTCACCAAGGCCACGTTGCAAGTCTGTACCAAAGCGAATGCCGTATTGACCGCCTAGCTTGGCGCGCTCGGTGTCGAGAGAATCTTGAAGTTCTGTTTGAAACGCCGGATTGGAGCTTTCCCGGTACTTGTTCACGGCGGCAAATGGATCGGTTTCGCCTAGATTGAGTGGAAACGGAGTCTCGCCGTAGTCAAGACCCCCGGGTGTTTGCAGCAATTGAAGAAGCATGGCTCCGAGTTGAGCCCTGGGAGCCTGCACGTCGGCGGGCAGAACGGGGCCTCTGTTGGCTGCGTCTCTATTTGACTTGTTTGATTTGTATTGCCCGACGCCCGCTACAACCTGCGCAGCTACCTGGAAAGCCTTATCCCAGTCAAAGCCGCCATTATTGCCGCCCGAGCTACCGTAGTCACTGGAGCCACCGTACTCACTGCCTTGAGGATTGCTCCCGCCGTCCGGGCCGAAGGTGGTGTTGACGGTGGGATTGTTTGCGATAGTGCCAGGTGTCGGTGCAACGACCCCACCGTAGGGGCTAGACGACATTACCCCAGGAACAGCACCGCCAGGCGGGGGAGCAAGAGGAAGCGAGGAGCGGTTGATGTTCGTTCCACGAGTGTCGGCGAAAGTCGGCGCAGCGGGCGGAGTGGATGGGGGGAGGGTTGGCTGAGATCCGTAGGTGCGGCTCAATTCTCCCAAATACCCGCCGGGAAGACTCCCCGTGCCGTAGCCGGAGTCCGGCCCCATGCCGTAAGGGTGGGGGGCGCCAGGACCAGACGCTCCTGCGTCACGCGAAAAGGCGTTGGCGCCTCCTGGTCCCGTAGCCCCGGGCGACCACGGAGCCCCAAAAGCGGCGATGTATCCGGGGCTGGTTTTCCAGTCGGGCGGAATGGTGAGTAAGGCCGGATCTACACTGGCCCCTGATGTTCCGTAACCGTACTTATTGACCAAATCATTCAGGGTAAGCGGGGTGCCATCCAGCAAAAACATTCCATTTGGCCCCTTAATATACGGGGTGCCATTGCCTGACCAGTGTATAACGCCAGCAGCGGCGGGATCTGAATTAGCTATCTGTGGCATGACCAAATCCTCCTACTAAAACAGCCGGTTCCGGTGCTAGTATACACGATATTCTTAAAAATTCTCTTAGTCTATGACTCCACGGGCTCGGAGGTCTTCGACGAGGATGTTGAGCGCATCGGTCTGTTCGGCCAGAACTTGGTTGATGTTGCGGAATTGGCGCTCTAGGTAGACGTTGAGGCGGGTGGGGTAGTCGGGGGCGGGGGGGTTAGGGGGGAATTCTTGGATGAACTTGGTGTTGGCCATTACCTCACCTCTTCGCGAGTGATGGTTTCGAGTTCCCAGGAGACGAGAGAGAAGCGGTTGACTGAGGAAAGGAAGAGACGGAAGAATTCCCCGGTGATGCGATCAACGGGGACGAAGAGAGTCACGATGGAGTTCTCGTCGCCGACCGGTGCCGGGATGGTGATAGGGGTGGGTGAGTTCCAAGTGGCACCACCATTCACGGAGATTTTAACGTTGATAGTGCCCGCGTTGCGCTGGCGCACGGTGAGACGAATGCGATCGACGGTTTTCAACATGCCCGGTTTGTTCAGATCCCAGTCGGCCGTTTGCATGGAGACTGTTTCACCGAGAGCGGAGGCGGCTTCGTCGAAGAAAAAGGTCTCGCCTTCGTGGCCACCGAGAAACGGCACGAGATGGGGGACTTCGGCGGGAGCGTCCCACACGTCGCGAGCGGAGTCAGACCCGGCATCCCAGGTGTTGTCGAGGCCACCATCCCAAGTGTCGGAGACCGGGGCGATTTGGAACATGGCAGCGGAGGTGATGGGGATTGTGAAGGTTCGACTTGACCACGTTTTATCTTGGTAGTTGAAGATGTAGGATTTCGTGGGCCATTGCTCGGTGCCGATGGGGACGAAGAGATGGTATTCGTGGAAGTCGGGGTACTCGATGGCGAAGGAGTTGCCGACCTTGGCCCAGTTCATTTCATCGAGCAAGGTCTTGTTGATCGACTCGGAGAGAAGAACGGGAGGAGAGGCACCGTCGTAGGCGTAGACGCCGTCGGAGGCGAGGAAGAATTGGAAGCTTTGGATGTTCTTGAGGGTGGCGCCAGCTACAGTTCCGGTGCCATCGACGACGGTTTGGAAGGCGAAGGAAGGAATGCTGAGACCAGTTTCTATCATCACGGTGATCCCGAGGCGTTTGTGAAGGAAGCATCGGCCAGCTTGGACTATGACACCGGTGATAGGGCCAGAAATGTCAACGAGGTCGTTGGCGCCAGCGGAGCCATCGGAGGTGAAGTCGCGGGGAGATTGGGCAACCGACCATCGTACACGCTCTTCGTGTTGAACACCTTCCTCGCGAACGTTGGCGAGGATGAGGCGACCGGCGTAGGTCGCGAGGTAGCGAGCGCTGTATGGGAGATTGGTGGGGGGTTGATCGAGGTGAGTGTAGGAAGATCCCCCGTCACCTGTCCAGACCAATGACCCGACACCGTTGGACATATACACGTCACCGAAGACGTCGGTGAAGGACCAGATGTTTTCGTCGAGCCCGGTGTTGGTTGTGAAGCCGGTGTAGCCGGGGTCAGAAGGAACCCAGGTGTTGTTGGTGGGGTCGTAGACAAGGAAGAGGTCGGTTTGGGCGGCGAACGTGAGGATGGTGCCGTCGGCACGATGCTGCGTAAATGCTCCAGACATGGCAGTTAGGGGCCGAAGCCCCTTGGTTCCGAGTGCACCGGCGGAGGAGATTTCTCCTCGGGCGAATCGAATCCCGGTCACCGAGGTGACGTAGGTTTTGTCCAAGACCAAGCTAGGAACAGTCGTGTTCAGCCCCTTAGAGGGGAAGATGAACTTGAGGAGTTCCTTGCTTTTTGTAGCGCCGGGAAGTCCCATGACTATCTTCGAAGTTCAACGGCGACGAGGACACCGTGAGTGACGGTGATGGCTTGAGTGGCGTGGTTGTTGAAGACTTCTATTTTCATAGGGACTACTCCACCATCCGGAGGTGTGGTCATAGGATCGTAACCTAGGAATGAATGTGTGATCCTGCCTTCAAACGCGGCTGTTCGCGCGGGGACGAGGAGACCGACATTGTTGTTAAGAGCGTCAGCAGTCCAGGTGCCGTTGTTGAGATAGTCAAAGGAGATAACAACGGCAACTTTTCCATTGATAGCGGATGCTTCGAAGGTCATGGTGTTGAACCAGATAACGGGGCCTTTTGGTGTACCGAGAGTGATGGGAGTGGTGATGACTGCGACTGTGGCGGTGGGGCTAATTGTTTGTGACGTCAAGGCCCACCACACGGGGTTGGTGGCGGCCTTGGCTTTGAGCGCCGCCCCCGCGATTCCGTCAACACTCGTCACGCCCATGCCAGCTTTGAGCTGCATCTCGGTATCGGTGAAGTCGATTAGCTTGGTCACGGCGTCGGAGTGGTAGATGGCGGGGCTGACCCCGGCACCACCAGCGTCCACGACATGCCGCCCGTCTTTCACGTAAGCGCTGACCGGGTCGGTCATGTAATGCCCGCCCGCTTGCATTCGCTCTCGCATCGACTTCTTCAACTCCCGAATGCGATCGTCACCGAGTTTGCGAGAAGTGTTCCCGGCAGGGGAGGCTTCGAATCCAGCGATGTCCCAGAGTGTAGCGGCCATTTTATTTCTCCCTTACCATAGTAGTCAGCCTATCCAGCTTCGACTCGATTCGCTTGAGACTTTCTTGATTGTCCTCGACGTGAGATTCTACTGCGTAGAGTTTTTGACCGGTCTTAGTCGTGCGCTCTTCTACAAGTGTGAGTCGAGTTGAGGTTTGCACAAAGGCGTAGCTCCCCATGCTCAAGACACACGAGGTAGCGAGGATCAATAACCACCAGATCAACTTCGACCCGCTCTTGTCTATCATGACACGACTCCTGTCTGGAGCCCAATGGGAGCGAGGGGCTCGTCGCGGTCGCTGAGATCAAGCACCAGGCGATCGGAAAGTTGGCCGATAATGGCACGCATAGAGGCACGAGCTTGACGAGCACGCTCGATTTCATTCAGGTATTCGAAGGCGTAGGAGGTAGCGCCGTAGACAATGGCTTCTTCCCAAGCACCAGGAAGAACGTGAAGGTCACCGTCGGCTGAGAGAGGCGTCAGGTTTTTTCGGTAGTTGAGCTGAAGTTCCTCTATGGCGTCAGGTACCTTCCACACCAAGATAGCACTTCGGCCGCGAAGAGCGTAGGCCGTGGGGGAGCCGGATTGAAGAAGTGAAAGTCGTTCGTAGCCGGGCACTGAGACCTGGCTCATCCTTCTCTCGATCTCGTTATTCCGAAGTGAGATGATGGAGAAGAAGTCGGCGGGAGCGGAGTAGGAATTGACCGTGGCGGAGGTGTTGAAGGTCGTCACGACGTGGGACTCTGGGAACTCGATCGTGTCTTGCAGCCGTTGGTAGCTGCGGTTGACCCAGGTCTTGGCGAGCGTCAACAGGTCAGATCGTGCTCCGATCGTGTAGATGACTTCGTTGGCCATGACTAATAGACTAGATGCCATCGTACAGCGCCTCCAAGTCGACCTCGAAATCGACTTCTTCGAAATTAGTAAGGGGATCGGGACCCGGGATGATCGTGTCAAAGCAGGGGAGGTAGGTGCAGACGGACAGGCCATTTTGGCGCCGTTTATACTTCACCGGGTAGTCGAAGCCACACCTATCGCAGGTGAACCATTTCGACCATGTCATGCCCACAGAACGCATGTGCAGTCCTCCGGAAAGCAGTATAGCAGCTTAATACAGCACCGGAACGCGGCGATGGGTAAGCCCTGGGTTAGGGATGGAATTAGTATCGATTGTGAGTGTTCGGTTGGCCGTCGGGGAAGACAGGGTGTTGACGACGTTTACGAGAGTGGTGGAGTGGAGATAGGTGCCGGTATAGGTGGCCGAGACCCCGGAGACGCAGGTGTAGGGGCGGAAGAGAAGGGGGACGTCGAAGGAAAGGGTGCAATCGTAGAAGTGGAGGTCACAAGAGGAGTTTTGGTTGCAGAGGACTAGGCTCTCGATTCCAAGCCAGTCGGCCGGGATCTCTCCGACGCCGGACGCGATGTAGGTGGAAAGGGTGCAGTTTTCGAAGATGATCTGAGGCTTGCCGAGCGGGTATTCGGAACCGCCGGTGTGGTAATAGAAAAGCCACGGGTTCCCGCCGCCATCCCCGCTCATGTGCCCCGACTCGTAACTCCCAGACAAGGACGAGTCGCGAACAGTGATCGAGACCCCGGCGGTCTTCATATGATTGACTCGAAGACAGTGCATGTCGTGGTTGGCAGAGCCGAAGATTCGTGAGGTGTAGACGAAGCGGGTGATGAGGGCGGACGAGACCCCATCCATGTGGGAGAGGTCGATGGCGGCAGTGCCTTTGCAGTGGGTAGAGCCGTTGAAGGGGGCAACACCGTTAGGATCCCAGGTCGTGGTATCAGGTCCGTTCTTCCCTTCCCCGGTGATGTGATCGAAGTAGGCGTGGAAGAAGCCTTCTGTACTCGTGGGGTGAGAGGAGAAGACGGCT
>DASRZD010000686.1:0-2587 GCA_035686805.1 Armatimonadota bacterium | reverse complement strand
CATCACCATCATCGGGCGGGGGCATGGCGGAACGAGGGCCATGTCCCAAACTTTGTGTGAGAGCGGCGTCTATATGGGGGCGCAGCTCAATGCGTCGTATGACCTCGTCCCGGCGGAGGATCTCTATGAGGCCTGCCGGGTCATGTCCCGGCACGTCGTTCCTCTGGGGGGCGTGCGATGGGACTTCTCGAAACTCCTCACCATGCCCATTGACCCGGAATTCATCCGCCTGGTGGAGTCCTATCTGGCGTCAGTGCTCTCAAGGGATTCCGAGCACAAGGGCTGGAAGCTTCCCGAAACGACGCTGATCTACCCATGGATCGTGCGGATGTTCCCCGAAGTCAGGTACATCCACTGGACCCGCGACCCCCGAGACTCCATCCTTGGGGCTCATCTCACTGACGACCTGGCGGATTTCGGGATTCCCTACGAGCCGACCGATGATGATCTGCTAAAGCGCGCAATAAGCTGGAAATACCAGCGCGAGATCGTGAAGGCGACTCCTCAGCCGAAATACACCATTGACGTCCGATTCGAGGACTTCGTCCTCAATCAGGATGAGACCCTGAAGAGGATCGAGGCATTCGTCGGGTTTCCGCTGGCGAAGATTGAGGCAAGACGAGATTCGGTGGGTAGATGGAAGTCAGCGGCGGATCACCGGGACTTCGATTTCCTAAGAGATGACATGGTGGACTTGGGATATGAATAAGGTGTTGGGTGTCGGGTGTTTGGTGTTGGTATTTGTCCTAGCTTTGCATGCCCAATGCCAGGAGGCCGCCGGCAAGCCGAAAGCCTCCGCCGTCGAGGCGCCGACGATCAAGGTGAAGCCGCTCAAGCCCCTGATGCACAACGGCAAGCCGATCTTCCCCATCGGCGCATACGGAGTCCCGATAGACGTTGACCTCCCGACCCTCCGCAAGGAGGGCTGGAACACGGTCCTCGACCAGGGCGCCGCCACGCATAGTACCGACGAAATGCTTAAATGGCTTTCCGACCTTCAGAAAGCCGGCCTTGTTGGGATCATCGGCCTGGGTAATCTGGTGCGCGAGGACAAAGATGCGGAGGTCTTCCAAGTCGTGCAGGCGCTGGATGATCACCGCGCATTGCTTGGCTATTACCTCTTCGACGAACCGGAGAACCATTTCTATGAATCCGGGAAGACCGACCTGAAGGACCTGCACATGCTCATTCGCCGCAAGATCGGCTGGGCGCATCAAACCGTTCGAGCGGCCGAATCGCACCCCGATCACTATACCTTCGGCTGCATCGCCTGGTGGACCGAGTATCGCAATCTCCAGCCCCTGTGCGATGTCAACATGCCGAATGAGTATCCATCCGGCAACACGAAGGTCGAGTTCGAGGGTAAGTGGCCGAATGTGGTCTATGATGCCAAGCTCGCCAACGAGGCAGCCCAGGCGAATGGCGGACTGGGGTTCGTCTACACGCCGATGGCTGTAAACTCCAGGGCCGGCATAGAGATGTGGCGCTCTCCGACCGCCAATGAGTTTCGCTACTCCGCCTTTGCGCCGATAACCCAGGGCGCGATGGGCGTGGTCTTCTGGGCGGCGTATCGGTGCACAAAGCCCTACGCGGAGGAGGTCGTCTTCCCGGTCACGAGGCAGTTGAGCGCGCTGACGCCGTTCTTCCTCGGGGAATGGCTGGATGACAAGCTGGTTTGCGAGCCGTCCGACAGCCCAACCGACCTCCTGAAAGAATACAAGCTGCCGGCAGTGAGCGGCTGCCTTAGACTAGCATCCGATGGCCGATACCTGCTCCTTGCGGTCAACAATACGCCTCAGCCGGTGAATGCCACCTTCCGCCTGAGCCTGAAGAACCTGCCCTCGTCGGCCCAAGACTCCCTGACCGGTAAGAAGTCGCCGATCAAGAACGGGGTCATCAAAGACACTTTCCCCGCCTACGGCGTCCGGGCCTACGTCTTTTCCTCAAAGTGATAGTTGAACCGCCGGTCGGGGGCACTGTCGCCGCTCACTGAAAACTCGATTATATCCGGTCTCTGGATGTTGTCCGCCCAGTGGAAGTCCAGCTTCACCGGTTTGCCCGAGAGGCCCAAGTCAGAGCGCGGGATCGCGAGTTCCATCTTGTTGCCCGAAATGGCATGGGACATATGTGTCAAATGGGTCAGCCCCGGCCATGAGCCAATCGCCTTGCCTGCCAGGAAGTCATACCCATTCCAGCCTTTCGAAGCGCCTGTGCTGATGAACAAGAGCATCCAGTTCGGGTCTTTGGCGCTCGTGATGGCGTCCCTGGTCTCGGCGTAGAAGTAGACGTTCTTCGCATCATAGGCGACCTTCAGGCGGACGAAGTCGTTCCTCCCGGTCTTGTTCACGTACCGACCGGCATCCCCCCAGCCCTGCGAGTCCCGGTGCTCGGTATCCCCGACCCAATCCCGAAACTCCGGCCGGACGCGTTTCCAATCGTCGAACCGGCCGTCAATCAGGATGGTCTTCGGCCCGCTCGACTTCTCAGGCGGGCGCACGCCCTTGAATCGCCGAATGCCGTCAATCATCTGATAGTAGTAGTTGCCGGTATGCCCGCCCTTCATCGGCTCGATGTCCCGGCTGTACTC
>DASRZD010000685.1:0-2820 GCA_035686805.1 Armatimonadota bacterium | reverse complement strand
CAGCCCGCATGTGCCGGGAGCCTCCGTGCCCTTTTGCCGGGTAATACGGTATTGCTCGGGGGTGAGCTGCTTCCTCCACTCAGCGTCTGTCTTGCATACCCTGGGGAGCTTCTCCACCTCATCTGTGGCGGCATTGTAGATAGGGATGATCTCTTCGCTGCACGGCTGTTCCATTCTTGCCCCTCGATTCACGAATACCAAGACTATTATAACCAGGACAACGAGTCCGAGAATCTTGTACATCGCTGGCTCCTACACAATAATCAATACGAAAGTATCCCCTCCGCGTTCCCTGGCATCTGCTATAATATGCGTAAGGAGGCCGATCATGCGCAAGACATTGATCTTCCTGATACTGCTGATCCTGCCGTTGATCTCCACAGCGGAGGAGAAACCTGCCGCCGATCCCAGGCTTCTTCAGCCGGTCACCACGGAATCCACCGGAAAGCGCCTATACTCGGTCGTTGACGAGATATCGAAGGCCACCGGCGTCACCATCCGATGCGGAAATGACTCGAAGGACTGGCGAGTGCGCGACATTCCCGTCGCCGTCTGCACGCACGAGCTCCCACTCGGGGTCCTTCTCCAATCCCTGGCCGATTGTACCCACCTCTATCTCACCCGCGAGGAAGGCGCAGACGGCGTCTCCTACCAAATCTGGGGGAACGAAGAGCATCAGAAGTACGTCGATGAGTACATGAAGCAGGCTCGAGCCCATCGGCTCGCGATGGCAGCTTGGGGCTGGGACGTCGCAGCTCAGTTGAAGGACGTTCCGCTGACGGCGTTCAGCCTGTCTCCCCTGTGCCGGGACAGGGTCAGATCGGCAACGAGTCCGGTTGGAAGGGCGTTGTCGCAGCTCGTGGTGGCGCTGGGCCCAAGCGTCAGGGACAAGGTGCTCGCAGGCGAGGAATTGCGTCTGGATCCCAAGTCAACGCCCAAGCCCCTTCGCGGCCCGGTCGCGGCATTTCGCAAGGCCTCATTGCAGGCGGAATATGAGCGAAGGCGCAGCCGGTCGCCGGACAGGCAGAATATCAAGCCTCCCTCCGAAAAGGACCTGGAGGAATCGCCGGTCGTCGTTTCCTTTCACGGGGCAGTCATGATCTACACCGTCTCCCCGTACAACGCCGCTCCCAGCCTGCCGCACGGGGACATAGCAGAGTGCGTCGAAGGGCGCGACTTCCCTCCACGCCCGCAGCGTCCCGAAGTGCCGGGAATCGAAAGGGAAGGGGTGAAGCTCCTGAGATCGCCTGGCTCGCGAATGCCTGCATTGAATGCAAAGGTGAACTTGAAGAAACCCGAGGGCAAAGCCTCTCTAACTTATGTAGACGTTCTTGCCGCCGTTTCGAAGGCAAGCGGCTTGTCCGTGATCTGCGAGGATTTCGTTGGTCACCGGCGGCAGTGGCAGACACCGGACAGTCTATTCGGCAAAGACATGGATATCAGGCAGGTGTTTGGACAACTCAGCTTTCAGTTGCCGATGTATTGGGACGAGGAACATCAACTCGTGATGGCCTGCGACGACTTGTGGCCCGAGCGCCATGCCAATCTGGCGCCGGAAGAACTCCTGAATCATCTGATCGCCAGGCTGAACGGCAACGGGGTTGACCTGGAAGACATGGCCGCCGTGGCGCATCTCACCTATGACCAGCGTACGGAGTGGCTGGTCCGCTCTCCTTACATGGAATCGCTCAAGCCATCGCCTCGTCCGATGATCCCGCTCCCCGAGGAAGTGTCTGTCTTGCTGTGGTATGACTCGTTGAGTGCTCAGGACAAGGCGGAGTTGCACACTCAGACCGGTTTGCCGCTGTCCAGGTTCGACCCGCAGGTCCTCCGCACTGTATTCGACGCAGCGGTGAACCAATTCCTTGCGAACCCTGAAGAAACGTCAGGCTGTTCTGTTCGTATAGCAAAGCAAACAGAGGCTGATGGGCTGCATTCACGCTATTGGGTAAGGTTTGAAGCCCCAAAATCCGACAATCGTTCCTCGCTGCAGAGGTCCGCGGTTGTGGCCAGGGCAATGCTTAAGGCGCAAGGGATTGAAGTGAATGACGAGGAGGCAACAACATTCAAAGGCGGCAGCTTGCTGTGCGGCCCCCTTCCGATCTACTCCAAGGCACGTGAAGCCGAGCTTCTCAAGCAGTTCAAGACTACTCCCCTAACTCCCTCTTCGCCTTCTCGGTGATCTCGCGGACGAAGGTGGTCTTTGCCTCGGTGTAAGCTTCCCGGTCGAAGTGTTGGATCTCGGCCAGTCGGTACTTTAGCGCCTCGTACTCCCTGGCGGCCTCGGGGTGCTTGAGGAGGTAGTCGCGGAACAGCAGGCCGTCCATGATGGTATGATCGCCCGGCGCCATGTGGAGATGGTATCTCGGCGCGCCCTCGGAGAAATACCCCTTGAAGAACACCATGTGCTCCGAATACCAGTTATAGCCGTAACCCAGGTTCTCCAGCACCGGCTGAATCCCGGCCTTGGCGGCCTCGAACGAAGTAATCTCGACGAGGATATCTATCACTGGCTTGGCGGCGAGTCCAGGAACAGCCGTGCTCCCATAATGCTCGATCCGAACGATCAACTCCGGCCCGAACCGCTCCCTGAGGAATCGTGCCTCTTCCTCATAAAGCTGCGGCCAATTCGGGTCATACGGCACTATCTCAATCGGGAAAAGCTTTCCCAGACGTTCCCTTTCCTCTGCAGACAGGTCATTGCTGCCCAATGCGAATCACCGCAGCTTTCGCCCCCAGCGTGATCGGGCCGACGTCCACCGTCCCGTCAGCGCCGACTTTCGCCTGCCGGGACTTGCCGGCGATGGTCACCCTCACGTT
>DASRZD010000684.1:0-4709 GCA_035686805.1 Armatimonadota bacterium | reverse complement strand
TCCTTGTGCGCCGGGCTGTCCCACAGGTTATCGTGCTCGCCGGGATCGGGATGGAGGTCGTACAACTCGCCGATCTCCATCCCGGCGTACGATGTGATCTTGCTCGTACGGGTGCGAACCATTGTCAAAAGCGGCCGCTCTTTCAACTTCCTGTGGAAGGGCTGGCCGATGTAGTACTCGGCGTAGATGTGATCCTTGTGACTGTGAGGATTGGCCTTGCCGGTGCAGATATCGAATAATGATTTGCCCTGAACTCGATTTGGAATCGGCATATCGAGGGCCGTCAGGAGCGTAGGGACGAGGTCCACCAACTCGACGAGGGCGTCGCTCCTGAGGCCGGCCTTGAAGTGCCCCGGCCAGGAGACGATGAGCGGCACTCGGATCGAGCAATCGTACATGTGCGGGCCTTTCAGGTACATGCCGTGATCGCCCAGCAGCTCGCCATGATCGCTCATGAAGATGACCATCGTATTCTCCCTCCGACCCGTGTCATCGAGCATCTCGAGGATTCGGCCGACGTGATCATCCACCTGCTCGATCATGGCGTAATATGCGGCGGTGACCTCCCTTCGCTCGCGAGGGGTCATCTTGCTGAACCCCAACAGCATGCCGCCATAAGCCCCGTCATGATCAACCTGCTGGAAGATCGGCTTGTTCGCAAGCTCACCTTCCTTATAGCTGGGATCAGGGAGCTTGTCGGGATCATAGCGGTCGAAGTACTCCTTGGGCGGATCGAAGGGATGGTGGGGCGCGAAGACGTTGACGCTCATCAGCCAGGGACTCGTGCGCTTTTCGTTGATGAAATCAATCGCCCGATCGAAGCACCAGGTGGTCTGATGGAGGTCCGCCGTGACACCCGCGAAGGCGTGCTTGCCATTTGGCTTGTATAAGTCCTGCCACTTATAGCCCTTGGACTCTAGCCACTGGGTGTACTCGTTCTCTTTCCACTTCGGATGAGGGTCATGACTCCAATGGAAGACCCGGTAGCCGTCGTCAATCCGCTTCTCGACCATCCCCTGGCACGGAGCGATGTGCAGCTTGCCCGAGAGACCGCAGTCGTATCCGGCATCGGCAAGCATCTTCGTAACAAGGACCTCGTCGGACGGGATGGCCTGGCCGTTCTGCCGTGCGCCGGTGGTGCGAGGATATCTGCCCGTCAGGAACGATGCCCTGCTTGGAGTACATACCGGGTTCTGGGAAAAGGCATGAGTGAAAGTCACTCCCTGCGAAACAAGCCGGTCAAGATTCGGCGTGTGGATATGCGGATTGCCCAGACAGGCAATCGTGTCGAACCGCTGCTGGTCGGTGCAGATCCAGAGGATGTTCGGGCGCTTTTCCTTATCGGCGCTCTCCGCAGCGGGACTGCCCAGCGCCATACCCGCGGTGACTGCACCTGCCGCTTTGATGAAATCTCTTCGTGACATAGCCAATTCCTTTCGCAATGCCTATGATCCCTCTTCCTGCCAGAACGTCTCCGTCCAGGGAGGATGCGGTCCACTTGGCCACAAGGCCGGGACGTTCTTGGAATTCCACTTATCCCAAACAGCCTGAAGCTCCTTGACCTTATCTGGAAGCTTGGAGGAAAGATCGTTCGCCTCACCCGGGTCGTCGGCAAGGTTGAACAGCCTCGACCCATAAACCTCATGCCGGGCGAGCTTCCAGTCGGCCATGCGGATCGCGGACTGCTTGTCATATCGCCAGTAGAGGGCATGATGCGGCGAGCCGGACTTCCGGCCGCCGAGATAGGGGATCAGGTCAACGCCATCTACGTTCGAGGCGGCCTTGCCGCCGGCAGCAGCGATGGCGGTCGGAAGGATGTCAAGGGAGATCACCGGCTTATCGTAGACCTTCCCAGCAGGCAGGTGGCCCTTCCATTGAACCATGAACGGGATGCGGATTCCGCCCTCATGAACCTGCGTCTTGTAACCCTTGAAGGGATCGTTGCGTGAGGTGGTGCTTGGTGTTGGGCCGCCGTTGTCGCTAAGGAATATGATGAGCGTGTCATTCTCCAGACCGGCCTCTCGAATCCTATTCAGGACGGAACCAACGGCATCGTCCATGGCCTTGAGCATCTTGGCGAACGTTCGGCGCTTAGGATCCACGATCTCGGGGAAGGCCTTCGCATCTCGGATCGCCCCCTGGAGCGGGGCGTGGACGGCATTGAACGCCAGGTAGAGGAAGAACGGCTTCTCCTTATGGCGGTCTATGAACGAGACGGCCTCCCGACCGAAGGCGTAGGTTAGATACTCCTTCTCCTCATATGGCTTGCCGTCGCGCTGGATGGTATTAAACGACTTGAGCGTCGGATCGAGATAGGGATGAGCGCCGCCAATGAAGCCGAAATACTCGTCGAACCCGCGCTTGTTCGGATGGAATTGCTTGTTGTCGCCCAAGTGCCACTTGCCGACTATGCCGGTCGCGTATCCCTCGGACTTCATGTAGTCGGCGATCGTTTTGTGATCGAGCGGCAGTCCCCAGTTCTTCCTGTCAAGTTCTTTGCCGGGATTGTGCTCGTGGCCGAAGCGCTGTTGATAGCGCCCGGTCATGAGTCCGGCGCGAGTGGGGCTGCAAACCGGACAGCTCACATATCCATCCGTGCAGCGAACGCCGTTTTTCGCGATGGAGTCTATGTTCGGCGTGGGGATGTCCTTGCATCCCTGGGATCCGAGTTCGGCGTAGCCCTGGTCGTCAGCCAGGATGACGATGACGTTCGGCTTCCTGTCATCCGTGGCAAGCAGATCGGGGATCGGCAGGGCCATCGCCGCTGCTCCCATGCCGGCAATCCGCAGGAAATCGCGTCTGGTTACCATGTACTTCTCCTATGGCTTGGGCTTGCGGCCGTCGATCCACTTAGGCGGAATGTTCTTGGAATCCCATTCCTCGTAGGCGGCCTGCAGTTCTTTCAGTTTCTCGGGCTTGACGGATGCGAGGTCATTCTTCTCGCCGATATCATCAGCGAGGTTAAACAGCTTCTCCGTGCCGTCGCCATTCCGAACGAGCTTCCAGTCCCCCACCCTCGCGCCGGATTTCTCACACCACCGCCAGAAAAGTTTGTCATGGGGAGACTTGCTCTCATCGCCTTTCAGGTAAGGAAGGAGGTTGACTCCTTCGACGTTTGCCGCGACCTTCCCTCCCGCGAGGGCAACGGCGGTCGGGAGGATATCGAGCGAAACGACGGGCTTGTCATAGACCTTGCCCGCGGGGAGCTTGCCCTTCCACTGGACCATGAAGGGAACGCGAACCCCGCCCTCAAAGGTATCGCCCTTGAAGCCGCTCAATGGCGTATTAAGCGACTCGCCCCCCAACCGATATCCGCCGTTGTCGCCGAGGAAAAAGATGAGGGTGTTCTCTTCTGCGCCCGCATTGCGAACGGCGGCGAGGATTCGGCCCACGGCGTCGTCGAGCGCCTTCAGCATTCCCGCGTAGATGCGTCGGTTCGGGAACGTAATCTCCGAATAGCTGTCCTTGTATCTCTCAGGCATTTCGAAGGGAACATGAACCGCATTGAAGGGAATGTAGAGGAAAAACGGTTTCTCCTTATGGCGCTCGATGAATGAGACGGCTTCGCGAGCGAAGGCGTCGGTGAGATACTCTTTCTCATCCACTTCTTTGGTTCCGCGGTAGATCGGCTCGAGGGTGCCCATGCCGGATTTGGTATACGAATGCGCGCCGGTCAGGAATCCGAAGAACTCATCGAACCCGCGCTTTTGGGGATGGCACTCCGGCCGGTGGCCGAGATGCCACTTGCCGATGACGCCGGTAACGTACCCCTGGGCCTTCATGTAATCGCCCATGGTCTTCTCGCTCTCGGGGAGACCGAAGTTCGGCGCGGCGACCGCCGGCGGGCCGGGATTATCCTCGTGGCCAAAGCGCTGCTGGTAGCGGCCGGTCATTAGCCCGGCGCGAGTGGGGCTGCAAACTGGACAGGTGACATACCCGTTCGTGCAGCGGACGCCGTTTCTCGCGATGGAGTCTATGTGCGGAGTCGGAATCTCCTTGCCGCCCTGACATCCGATCGAGCCATATCCATGATCATCAGAGAGAATGACGATCACATTGGGCTTTTTCTCATCGGCGGCGAAAAGCCGGGGCAACGGCAGAGCCATCGCGACCCCGGCGCCTGCCAGTCTGAGGAACTGCCTTCGGCTAAGTCCATTATCGCTCATACCACGATCCTCCCCCTACAGAATACCATAACGGTATGCCTTCATGTCTACCCCTTGAAGGTACTGACGCCTCTGCTGAACAATAGTTCATAGGGGAGAAATGAGCCATAAACCGAATCTGATCTTTGTCCTTGCCGATCAGCTTCGCTACCAGTCGGTGGGTTATGCGGGGGATGTGAAGGCGCGGACGCCGAACATTGATCAGTTCTCGAGGGAGGGCGTTAACTTCTGCAACGCCGTCTCGGGGCACCCGGTCTGCGCCCCGTATCGCGCCTCGCTCTTCACCGGCAAGTACACGACCTCGACCGGCATGGTGATCAACGAGCTTCGGATGAACCCGAATCACGAGTGCCTGGGGCATGTGCTCACTCGCAATGGGTATGAGACCGCTTACATCGGCAAGTGGCATCTTTGGGCGAACCAGCTTGGCAATCACCTTGACCCGAAGAACTCGTTCGTCCCGCCTGGGCCTCATCGCCTGGGGTTCGACGGCTTCTGGGCGGCGTATAACTTTCATCATGAGTACTACAAGGGCTACTACCA
>DASRZD010000683.1:0-3919 GCA_035686805.1 Armatimonadota bacterium | reverse complement strand
TTGTCCAGCGCTGCTGAAGGTGGCCGGCTCGAGGCAGCCAAGATGCTGATCGCACTTGGGGCGAAGGTCAATGCGCAGGGCGATTTCGGCGCCACCCCTCTGTCTATAGCCGTATCAAACGGTCATGCTAGTGTCGTCAAGCTCGTGATTGATAATGGGGCGGATGTGAATCTGGCGGACAAATACGGAGCAACTCCCCTGCATAAGGCAACCAGCGCCTACACTGCGACTGTCTTGATCGCCAGGGGTGCTGACGTGAACGCAGCGAACGAGAAGGGCCTGACTCCGCTCCACATGGCGGCATTTTATGGATACGCGACCGTAGCCAAAGTGCTCATCCAGAAAGGCGCGAATATTACCGCAAGAACCACAGCGACCGCATACCTCCAGCCTGATAAGACGTACGCCGACGTCGTCCTTCCGCCGGGGCTGACTCCCCGTGAGTTCGCTGAGAAAGCAGGACAAACGGAAGTCGCAAAGCTGCTGGAAAAGGCGGAGGCTGCGCAGGCAATGCCGCCAGAGACTCCCCAAACGCCATAGACTGCGGGAATCCCGGTATTCTTACCAGTTTTTCCGCCAAGCTGAGCAATAGACGGTTAACCCCTGATATAATAGGCATAGCCCCCGTATCTTTTCGGGCTACCGAAACGTTATTCATTTAGACAGCATCGGCTGCATTCATACTATACTAGCCGGCCGCAGAGAGCCGGCAGAAGGAGAGCGAAGATGAAAGTGTTCCCAGCCATCTTGTTCGTCGTTTCAGTCCTATTCATCCCGTCGTCATTATCTGCCGACGTACTCCATCTCGGCCCAGGACTCACAAACCTGGAGACGGTTACGGTCGGTGATCCTGGGAATGCCGGCGAGATGTCGGGCGTTGGACCAGGCCAATATGGCCCCGACCGAGTCTGCGGAGCCGTTGGCTACGTCTACAACATCGGGAAGTACGAAGTTACTGCCGCCCAGTACTGCGACTTCCTAAACAAAGTCGCGAAAACCGATACCTACGGGCTGTACAACACCGCTATGGGGAGCAACGCCTATGGCTGCAATATACAGCAGAGCGGCTCTTCCGGCAGCTATAGCTACAGCGTAGCCGCTGACTGGGCAAACAGGCCTGTCAATTACATCAGCTTCTGGGATTCATGCCGATTCGCGAACTGGCTTCACAACGGCCAGCCAACCGGATCGCAAGACCTCTCTACCACCGAAGATGGGGCATACTACTTGAACGGCTATAACGGCTCGGACGGTCGAACCATCCAGCGCAGAGCCGGCTGGCAATGGGCTGTTACCAGTGAAGATGAATGGTACAAGGCTGCCTATTACAAAGGCGGCACTTCTAATGCATACTGGGACTACCCCATGCAGAGCAATCCCCCTGTGACGCCAATCAACGACATTACCAATCCCGACGCCGGGAATAATGCCAACTTCTATCAGGCCGGCGAAACTATCGGCAGTCCCTATCACCGGACGGAAGTCGGTGAGTTCGAGAACTCAGAGAGCCATTATGGTACCTTTGACCAAGCAGGTAACGTCTGGGAATGGAATGAGGCCATTGTAGACCCGAGTTATGCCTATCGTGGCGTGCGAGGCGGTGATTTCGGCAGCCCCGACCTCGCCTATCTCCAAGGAGCATACCGCGCCGTCATGTACTCCCCGGCCAACGACTACTTCGACGTCGGATTCCGCGTCTCCGCAGTCCCCGAGCCCTCGAGTCTCATGGCGCTGGGAATGGGATTGGCCGGGCTGGCAGGCTTTGGGATTCGTAGAATCAGAACTGCCCGGTAGACAGCATCACAAGCGTGCAGGCGCGAAGGACTTGGATGCCTGCTTGGGCGGCAGCCGATGCAAGCTCCTCGTTCTCCGTGCCGGGGTTCATTATGACCCGCCGGGGATTGGCCGCCAGGATATCATCAACCAGCTTCGAGGAAATCGCCGGCCGGACGTAGAGCGTCATGGTGTCAATTGGCTCTGGGATTTCGCGCAAGGAAGAATAGGCCCTCAGACCCTCGATGGCATCCACGTTCGGATTCACAGGGATCAGGCCGATGCCCGTGCGCCTGAAGCATCTTCAATGCCTTGTGGGCATACTTATCGGGATCATCGGTTGCGCCGACTATGGCAACGATCATATCCTTAGGTTTTGGGGGAGGGCGATGAAAACCCTCCCCCACACTACTACGGGGTGAGAATCAGACCCACCGCATACGGCCGCATCATCTCATTATCTTCATGATCAACGATATGGCAGTGCCAGACATACAAGCCCGGCATATCGAAGGTGGCCGTGAGACGTGTTATCTCTCCCGGATAGGCGATAACCGTGTCCTTTCGACCGGTTTCCCATGCCTCGGCGCCGAAGATCGTCCCTATTGGTGCGAGGCCCGCATCAAACCTGGGCGACTCCATGCTGAAGATCTCCCTATTCACCACCTCGAACTCGACCAGGTGAAGATGGATCGGATGAGCATCCATCGTGAAGTTGTAGATCTCCCAGGTTTCCGTGGCATTCACCGCAGGATTCTCCGTTATGTCGTCCATCCATAGCAGCGGAATGCCCGATGGGTTCATGGGATCGGTGAGGTCTACCAAGCCGAGCAGCGCCGCTGTCGGCCCGAACGGTTCGCCATTCATGCAATCCAGCACGACATTGCCGTTCATATCCACAGAAATGAATACCGTCTTGGATTCTTCTTCATTCAGCGACACCTGCCTGGTGACGCTCGATGGCCCGAGCGGTGTGATCTTCGGCAGCTTCAATCGGGCCGGCGGTTTGCTGTTGTCTTTGGAAGCCAGCGGCACTACGGTGAATTGCATCACTTGCCCTGTCGTGAACGGGTCTGCCGGCACAAACGGCCCGCCGTTAAATGGCTCATCGGGACCTTCGTTGATCATATAGAGCTGGGTACCCGGAGTGAGGCCTGTGAAGTCAACGATTACATCGGCGCGTTCCGCCAAACCGATGAGCAGTGTGTCGAGCTGGACCGATGCAGGCAGGAACCCGCCTTCCGCCCCAATCTGCCAGAAAGGCAGCGCCGAAGCAGCAGGGCGGGTTGTCGGATCGCTTGTTATCCTCAGGATGATGAACCGCGAGTTGCATCCGTTCAGGAAGCGGAAGCGGTATCGGCGCGGCTCCACATCCAAGTTCGGCCAGGTCTTGCCGTTTGCGACCATGGTATTTCCAAAGAACTCCGGGTTGGCAATCGGTGAGACATCACTCGGACCGGTACACCCGTCTTCTCCGATGAACGGTATGTTCAGATATGGCTCGTCCGGGAACTGGTTGAGCCCTTCGAAGTATGCCCTGTTGTCGGGGAAGAAGAGCGAGCCGTCCGACTTGAAAGATCTGTCCTGCACGACGATAGGGATCTCGTAGTATTTCGTCCCAGGCTTATCGCCCAGTGAGGGAGCGGGTCCCGGAACTTGATTGCCGCTTAAGTCGTCCTTGCCGCCGCGAATAAGGTAGAAACCCGCCGGGCCGGCATAGACGTTTAGCCGTGTCATGCCCAATGAATGGTCATGGTACCAGAGTGTGGTCGCCCGCTGGTCGTTGGAATACTGGAAAATCGAGAATCCAGGTCCCCAAGATACGCCAGTCTTGGCGGCAAACTGATTCATGAAGTGATTGTACCAGGTGCCTTCTGTGGCATAGCCCATTGGGATGTCATTGGCTGCGGGCAGATACCAGGCCTCCGTATAACCATCACTGTCATCCGCTACGTGAGCGCCATGAACGTGGGTAACCAGCGGCACTGGTCCGGTGTACGGACCAGGCGTGCTGGTGAACGTCGGCCGCTTGTCCCGACCGGCAATACCGCCCGGAGGGTTGGCCCAGTGCAAAGTGGGATCAACCGGCAGAATGTGAGGCAGGTAATTGCCGTTGTTATCCACCAGCCCGTTGATCCACTTGACC
>DASRZD010000682.1:0-2024 GCA_035686805.1 Armatimonadota bacterium | reverse complement strand
TGCTGGAAGCGGCATTGGGGGCCGGTGCCCTTGGCGGGAAGATAAACGGCTCGGGCGGCGGCGGATGCATGTTCGCCTACGCTCCCGGGAAGGAAGACGCGGTCGCCGAGGCCATTGAATCCGCCGGCGGCAAGGCTCATCGAATCAAGGTTGACGCCGGTGCGAACGCTGAACGAGGAACGCTGTACGAATGAATGCCATTGTCGTGGCTGCTGGTCGTGGAACTCGGCTCAGACCCCTAACGGATAAGATTCCCAAGGCCCTTATCCCTATCCAGGGCGTGCGGCTCATGGACTACATACTTCGAGGATTGAGTGGGGTGGGGGTCACGGACGTCGTGCTGGTCATCCGCCACCTGGGGGACATGATCAGGGAGACCTACGGCGATTCGGCATTCGGCATGGATATCCGCTATGTCGAGCAGGGCAAGGAAAGCGGGACGGGAGCGGCACTCCTCGCGGCTGAGGGAACGGTTGCCCTGGGTGCTCGCTCTGGCGGCAACGAGCCGTTCATGCTCTTGTGGGGCGACATCCTCGCCGACCCCATGAACTACCGGCGCATCCTCGCCAAGTATGCGGATCATCCCTGTGACCTACTGAGCACATTGAATTGGATGGACGATCCCAGCACGGGAGCATCCGTCGAGACCGACGGCGACCGCATAATCCGCATCGAGGAGAAGCCTTCTCCCGGACGAGCGAGAAGTAACTGGAATCAGGCGGGGATCTTCGTCTGCAGGAACGCGGTGTTCGAGGCTCTTCGGCAGTGTGGACTCTCTCCGCGAGGGGAGATCGAGTTCACAGCGGGGGTTCAGAAGTTGATCGAGATGGGGAAGGACGTCCGCTGGATGCCATTGGAAGGCTTTTGGTCGGATGTGGGGACGCCCGAGGCCTTGGAAAGACTTCAGACGATAGACTTTAGACTTTAGGGGATGAAAAGACATGCGGGGACTGCTATTACTGTTACTTATCTTGTGCGTGAGTCGTGCGTTGGCCGACCATCCTTGTCTTTACCTGACTCCTCAAGACATCGAGCGGGGGAAGGTCAATATCGAGCGCTATCCCTGGGCGAAGGCGTACTTCGATGACGTGAAGGAGCGCACGAATCAGTGGACGGCGATGACCGACGACCAGATAAGAGCGCTGGTGCCTCCGCCCGAGTCGCTGTTCGCATACGGATTCTCCGGCTGCCCGGTTTGCGGAGTGTCATGGCCGTGGTGGGGAGCAGGCGGGCTTTGCTCGTTCGATAACCCTGGAAAAGTCACATGTCCCGTGTGCGACCGAGTCTTCCCTGACGCCGATCATCCCGACGATGGCAAGGGCTGGCATGACCCCAACTCGGGCCGCAACTACTACTTTGTCGGATGCTACAACTCCTTCGTCGCCCAGACCATGACCCTCACGGCGCTCGATGATCTTTCGACCGTCTACGCATTGACCGGCGACGAGAAGTGCGCCCACGCGGCGGCGGTCATGCTCGATGCCCTTGCGAAGATCTACCCAACCTGTACCATCGGCTCGATTGATTACCCCAATCACCCAGGCGGGAGGTTCGAGCGGACCCTATATCAGGTGGCAAGGGTGCTGGTCTACTTCGCCAAGTACTATGACCTGCTCTACAACAGCCCCTCGATGGATGCGCCGTCGCAGGCGGGGGAGGTCACGATTCGCAAGAGCATCGAGGAGCGGATCCTCAAGAATGGGGCGGCATACTGCTTCGAGCATGGGAAGTCGGGGCACAACGGGCTCACAAACGGCGAGGCGGATTTCGTTCGCGGAGTGATGTGCGTCGGCCTGGCGCTGAACATCCCTTCCTACATTGATTGGTGTATCAACGGCCCTTACTCGATCTTCAACATGATTGAGAACAACATCCATCACGACGGGCAGTACTACGAGACATCGAACGGGTATTCCTCTCACGCGATCGGCCTCTACCGGGATATGGCCGAAATGCTGATCAACTACCGGAGCGAGAAATACCCGAACGGCATCAACCTGTATGAGCACCCGAAATTCTCGAAG
>DASRZD010000681.1:0-2661 GCA_035686805.1 Armatimonadota bacterium | reverse complement strand
GGACAGCGAACTCCGTGTACAATGGACTTGACGGCGAATAGTGCTGCCGCCGACCGTGCGTGGCTTGATTGCCATGGATATCCATCGCGAGTGTGGAGGGATACTTGTGGGTCAGCCATGCGGGCGGCGAAGCGCTCGGAGTGCCGAGGACGGTCTCGACCCCATACCTGGAGGCGAGTTCGACCACTCGTTCGAGCCAGTCAAGCTCAAATCGGCCTTCCTCGGGCTCCAAGCGACTCCAGGCAAACTCGGCGATGCGGACGATATTGAAGCCCGCCCCCTGCATCAGCCGAACATCGCTCTCCCAATGGGACTCGTCCCAGTGCTCGGGATACCATGCGCTTCCGAGGTACATCTTCTTGCCCCCAATCACTTCCGACATTCGATCACGACCGGGTAGTCATGCACGATCAAGCCCTCGACCGTGAGGTTCCCGCCATCATAGGACCAGACGGCGGGCTGGGAGACGCCCCAGTAGAGGTCGGTGAGGACGACCTTCTTCGGGCGGGAGTCCAGCTTGAACGAGAGCTTGCTGGGATATGATCGGACCTCATCGGTGTTCGTTTCGGCGGCCCAGGCGAGGACGAGCGTGTCGGCGGTCCCATCCTTCGTATAGCTGATCACCTTCGGGTCGGGCGCCGCGCCGTCGTACTTGTAATCAAGCGAACGGACACGCTCTACGTCGCTGACGACGCTGCAGACGTTCCGGACGGCATAGGACATCGGCCGGAAGCCGTAGTCATCCTGTTCAATGATCCCCCAGTCCTGGCTCTTGTTCATGTTGTAGAGCGCCCACCAGGCCGCGGGATGCTTGAGCCATCCGCTGTAGATGTAGAAGCGCATCATGTACTTCGCGCACGCATACTCGCCGATGCCGGGGTTATAGGTGAAGTCGAGGCCCGACACATTCGTACCCCATTCGTTCAGCCAGACTTCGACGTTGGGATTGCCATGCTGGGCGAAGGGCTTCTTGACGCCCTCGACGATCTCCTCGAGGTGATTCCAGCCAGTCTGCTCCCTCGATTGGCCGAGGCTCTTGCCCTGATAGTACTCCATGGTGCCCATGCCGCCCTCGGGCTTGTCTATGCCGTATGGATGGAACGCAGTGGCGTCCACATAGGGCGCCGCTCCCTCGCGCAGGGCGATCTCAGTAATGATGGGCGCGGGGGCGGCGGTGCCGCCGAACATGACCTTGCAAGTCGGATTGATCTCCTTGATGCGCTTCGACACGGCGAGGAGGAGCTTGCCGTATAGCTCCGGCTCGTGGCCGGGATACCAGCCGTTCTCCTCGTTCCAGAGCTCCCACCACTTGATGCGGTCGCCGTACTTGCGGACGACGAAATCCACGTAGCGGACGAACGCCTCGCGGCCCGCCTCGGTGCGCGGGCCGCAGTTGAGGGAGAAAGGATGGCCTTCCATGTAGATCGGGCCGATGTCGCCCGGCGGTTCGGGGCGGTCATAGAGGGCGTTCCCGTAATCGAGAGTATAGAGGATGTCCACGCCATTGTCCAGCAGCCGGCGGATCCCGGCATCGGTCTTGGGATCAACCTGAAACTTCCCCTTCTCGCGCTCGATGGCCGCCCACTCGGTCTGGTCGCCCCACTGGCTGATGCGCACCCACTTGTAGCCAATGTCGAAGATGCGGCCGAACGACTCGTTCACGGTCTTGGCGGTGTTCTGCCAGCCAGTGAAGTAGTCGCTCGTCTTGACGGTTGCGCCTTGATCGAGGAGTGCGACATTGGCACCCCTATCATCAATCACCTCGATTCCGGAGAGCCTGGCCTTCCATCCCTGCGACACCTCCGCGTAGTTGCCGCCGGAGAGGGGGAGATGCTCGAACACGACCTTCAGGTAGCGGGCGTGCGCATTCATGGGGAATGCCTGGACCTTCTTGTCCCCACGAAGCGGTCCTGAGTCGTCGAACTTATGGTTCTTCACCTGCAAAACCGTCTGCCAATCCTTGCCGTCGGTGCTCGTCAGGATGCTGAATCCCAGGGGGAAATCGGTATTGTGCCAATATGGGATGAGGTTGACCTGCGCGATGGCGCACTGCTTGCTGAGGTCAATCTCGGCCCACGGCGGGACACCGGGATAAGGCGAGGAGTTCTGCTGGCTCGACCAGCATGACTCTGGATCGCCATCTATGAGATGAGACGGGTTGAATGGGTCCTCGTAGTCCCGCGATCTCGGCACGTGCGTGCAGATGCCGTAGGTGTTGTGCTTGATCTCCGACGACTTCTTGTGCTTGATGGTCGTGAGAGAAGCGGAGTTGCCTTGCTGGAGAGTGGCGGGCCGATCGAGGATGCGCCAGTAGCCGCTGTTGTCCGTACACAACTCCTGGCGCGTGTATTTCGCCGAGCGGGCGATGACCAGTATTCTGTAAGCTGCCGTCTGGTCTGCGCAGACGACCTTGATCTCCATAGTCCCCGGCGTCGAAGCCTTAAGCTCCCAGTCAATGCGCTCGAAAGATCCGGGCTCGACCGACGCTTTTCTCACAGGCTGAGCGACCTGGACGCCTTTGAGTTCAACCGTGGCCGATGATGCCGCGTCGCCCGAATTCTCAACCCAGGCGCTGAGCTTGATCGTGTCGCCTGTCTTTGCCAGCGGCTTGTCCGACCAGACGTGCGCGATCTTGATCTGCGGAGCTGCTGTTTCCTCCAT
>DASRZD010000680.1:0-10049 GCA_035686805.1 Armatimonadota bacterium | reverse complement strand
CATTACGACTGCCAGCACCAGGAGAGTCTTCATGGTACTTCTCTTATTCGACGCCGCTAATCAATGTCCTTCCCATGAATCCCTTCGCGGGTGAGGTTGATGTCCGGGCAGCCGTCGTTCGCGGGCTTGATCTGTTTGGCCTTGAGCAACTGGACATGCCCGTCGGCGAAGAGATAATTCCTCGCTCCCGACCAGCTATCCCAGCCGACTGCGGGGGACTCGTGATTGCTCAGCCATTCGGACATGAGCGCTTTGTGCGCAGGATACTCGACGCTCGACTTGCACTGAGAGGAGCACGGCGGCGACCCGGACCACGTTTGACTGATGCTGGTCATGGAGTTTATCTGAGCCACGGTCATGTAGAAGGTCATCGAGTAGGCGTATGACGTGCCGTCCCATTGAGCGGGGGCGAGGTTATCCGCGGGGCACAGAAGTACGCTCGGCTCCCTCTTGGTGCCGACCATCGGGTTGCCGGGGGTGGGATCGGCGGCGAGTGAGAGGTACTTCTTCATCGGCCATCGCCATTTCCGCCCCATCCACAGGAACGGATCACCAGTATTCGGGTAGTGATCGTCCCAGTCCTGGAGATACATCTCGAATGCCATCCAAATCTGACGAAGGTTCGATTGGCAGGAAGCCGAGTGACTCCTCTTTTTCACGGAGGCGAAGACCGGGAACAGAAGCGAGGCAAGGACGCCGATGATGGCGATGACGATCAGAAGCTCGATCAGGGAAAACCCTTTTTGGCGTGAGATCACGCGCCTCACGATTTCTTGCCTGCCCCTGCTCTGTAACGCATCAGCTCCAGGGCGATCATGGAAGCAGGGGCTTCGACCATGGTGCCTACTCTTTCGATCACGCGCGCCAGCGAGCGCTCGGAAAGCTCATCAGGCTGGTCGGGCATGAGCTGGTCAATGGCGTCGGAAAGCCTTTTCAGCATCTCGACGATGTACTTGGCCCGTATCTGAGGGAGTCCGTGAAGCTTCGTGGAGGCATATCGGCGGCCGGCGTTCTCGAAGAGGTCCTCCCAGGCCTTCGTGATTGCGGCTGCGTCCTGGCCCTTCTGATAACGCTGGTCCCTCAAAACCTGGACCCGCTCTTCCTTTTCCTGCACTGCCTGCCAGTCGCTGATGCTGTCGCCCTCGATGACGCGGAGGCTCAGGGGCATGCCGCTGAATTCCTTGAGGGCGGTCTGGATGGCGTTCTTATGCTCGGAGATGGTCAGATGGCCGCTCATGTGATATGAGCCGGCGGCAAATCCCACGACGAACTGGCCGTCTTCGATGGTGATGGGAGTCGCTTGCTCCAGTGACTTCCAAAGGGTCGGATGGATGACCCTCATCTTGACCTTGTCCACCACTTTGTCCCAGAGCTTTTTGATATCCGTTTCAGCAGGCATGATGTCCTCCGACAGATTATATATGGGAATGGAGGGAATGGTCAATGGCCGAGGGCCAATGGGGTGCATTTCCTTAGAGTGGGTAAACAACTATCTACTGGTAGCCGCAGGCTTTCCCGCTGAAGGCGGGTCGCGCGTATGCGCGAATGCCTGCGCCTTCACCCTCGAATGAGGCATGGCCTAGGGGAGTCATGGTAGAGTCTGATAGTTGGGGCGCACCCTCCTGCCGCAGGCAGGATAAGGGTGCGGCTACCAGTTCGCCCCACATGCAACTCTACCCACTCAACGCGAATGCACCCGGGCCAATGGTCAAATGGTCAGATGGGACGGATTGGTCATATGGGTCCTATGGGCCCAATGAGTACCCCTTGGCAAGAGTGGTGTAGGCGGCGACTTGCCGGCACTGCCAGGATTCGTCGTTGCCGAGCTCGGCGGCCATGACCTGGGCGACTTTCGGGGCCATCTCGATGCTGGTCTTGGCGCCGAGGAGGAGGGCGCGAGTCCGCCTTGAGAGGAAGTCCTCCACAGTCCGGGCCATCTCTCTTCTCACGGCCCAGACGATCTCCCCCACCAGATGCGGCGAACCAGGATGGATTCGCTCGCCATACTCGGGATTCGTATTCAGCAGGGATTGGAGGGCGGGCGCATCCGAGCCGTAGACGCTCAGATTCCCGAAGCGCTCGGCATTGCGATGGAAGCCGTGGATGGGCAGATCGGCCGTCACGCAATCGCGAATCTCGAGCTGCCCGAGGAGGGCGGCTTGATTAACCGCATCCTCGGCCATCTTCCGGTAGGTGGTCCACTTGCCGCCGGCGATCGTGACCAGCCCGGTGTTCGAGATATGGACGGTGTGATCGCGGGACAATGCGGCGGTATTCTCGGCATCCGACGAACCCACCAGCGGTCTGATGCCGACGAACACGCTCAGGACATCGCTCTTGGTGGGGTCTTTGGTCATGTATCGGGCGGCGTGGCTTAGGAGGAAATCAATCTCCTCCCGGAACGGCCTCGGCTCGACCAGGATCTCTTCCACGGGCGTGTCCGTCGTGCCGATGACGACGCTATCGTGCCAGGGGATGGCGAAGAGCACCCGGCCGTCATCTGTGTGCGGCACCATGATGGCCGAGTCGCCCGGCAGGAACGACCGATCGAGGACGATGTGCACGCCCTGGCTGGGATCAATCATCGGCCTGGCGTCGGGATCGTCCATTCGGCGAACCGAATCAGTGAACGGACCGGTGGCATTGACCACGACCTTGCCGCGAAGCTCGATCTGCTCGCCGGATTCGGCGTCCTCGGCAACGATGCCGGAGACCACATCCTCCGACTTGATGAGCGACCTGGCCTCAAGGTAGTTGACCAGAATCGCCCCTTGCTCGGCGGCAGTCTGGACCATGTTCACGATGAGGCGAGCGTCGTCGAACTGGCCGTCGTAGTACATCACCCCGCCTCGGAGGCCGTTGGTCTCGATGGTCGGAATGCGCTCAACGGTTTTTTCGAGCGAGAGGAGGCTCGACTGGCCGAAGCCCTGTCTGCCGGCCATGATGTCGTAGACCTTCAGGCCGAATCCGTAGAACCCGCCCTCCCACCAGTCATACCTTGGGACGACGAACGAGAGGTCGTGGACGAGGTGCGGGGCATTCTGGCGAAGGAGACCTCGCTCTCGCAATGCCTCCAGCACCAGGGAGATATTGCCCTGTTGGAGATAGCGGACCCCCCCATGGGCGAGTTTTGTGCTTCGGCTGGACGTCCCCTTGCCGAAATCGTATCGCTCGACGAGGGCCGTCTTGTAGCCGCGCGAGGCGGCGTCTATGGCAATCCCGACGCCGGTTGCCCCGCCACCGATGACGATGAGATCCCACGGATCGGGATCGGTTCGCAGCCTGTTCAGCATCTCGTCGCGGCTCAGCATGGCATTATTGTAGCATGGCGGGAGGCAGAGAGGCTACTCCAGGAGGTCTTTCAGGCGGACATCCTGCGAGCGAAAGTCCTCGATCTCGGAGAGGGTGAGCGGACGGTTCTTCTTCATGTCGAACCGTGAGATGTCGAGGATCTGGTCAACAAGGTACTCGGCGGGCGACTTCATAAGCCGTGATGCTTTCTCTTCAAGCTCGTCCCGGAGGATCAGGCCCTTGACGTAGAGGAGGCGGGTGAGGAGATCGGCGAGGTCATCGGACGACATATTCGCAAGCTCGGCACGAGTGAACACATGGCCGTTTAAGTAATCGAGCTGGAGGTCGTAAGGGGGATCGTCGCCGAATGCGTCCGCGAGGAAGGTCGCCGCCCGCCAATTCTGAATGACCGTCCGGCCGAGAGTGGTGTAGACCGTCTTGATCTCGATATCGTAGACGTCGGCTTCCTGCCCGCTATCCAGCCGCACATGATAGGAGAGCAAGACCCGGTGCTCCCTGCCGGAGACATTCATGGACTCACGATCGGCGGCTGATACGGCGAGGACCTTCGCATAGAGGTTGTGACAGGACTCGGTCTCGGGGCGGAGGCTTCGGATGCGGACGTAGTCGTCCGGCCCGAGATTGAGGTTTCGCCCCTCGGATCGGCCCTTCTCCTCGTCCTGCTCCCCCTCGATGATCTGGGGGATGGCTGTTCGGACGAACTCCTTCAGAGTCTGCTTCCAGAAGTCATTGTCCGCGTCGTTGCGCGCCGAATCGGGCGGCCCATGCAGCCAGGGGATGCCGTCCCGCCGATGGAGGTCGAGGTAGCCGCGATTCGCCCCATGATAGATTCGACCCTCGCTCAGAAGGCGGACCTCGCCGGTGAAGGAGTTCCTCACCGTATACTGCCAGTGGGGCTGATCGCCTTCGGTGTGGCGGACCTCCATCACCTTGCCGTAGGTGCGCTCAGGCCCTCCCGGGCCATAGACCGCGTCCGGGTGCTGGGGGTCGTCATGCGGATAGGCGACAATTCGATTGAGACTGTACTTATGATCGTCCATGGAGTACTGGCGTGATGGAGTACTGGCTACTCCAGAACCACGACCTCATATAGTCCTAGATTAGGCAACGCGAACCCGACGATTCCGTCCTCCTGGGTGAACGCGAGATCCGCCCGGGACCAGAGGGAGTATACCCGCTTGATCGGATCAGACTGAATGCTGATTCGGATGTCTCTCAATGGGATTATTTCCGACATCGGCCGCTGCATATCACCGGTGTTGTTTACAAGGTGGATCAGGAGGCGGCCGGGCTGGCGGCGAAGCTCGATCTCCACGGTTTGCGGGCAATCTGCCTGGAGCGGGAGCGGCTTGCCGTAGAGTGATCGGACGGCATTGCCGATCAGGGCCTGGTATTCCCACATCCGATACCGGGCGTAAAACTCACCCACCAGAGCCGGGAGATAGACCGCCTTCGAGCTAGTGACCAGCGCGGGATAGCCCGTCTCCCCTTTGAGCGCAGAGTATAGCTGGCCGATGCGCTCCATGAAAAGCAGCGCCGTGGCGTCTGACGTGTCGGACATGTCTGACCTGTCGGACGGCGAGACAATGAGGCTAAACTGCGGCCTCGCGATGAGCTGCTCAGGATTGAATGACGGCATCGGAGCCTTGACTTTGATGTACTCTTCGCCGGCGGCGGGGGGCATCAGACCCTCGACGGAGTCTACACCCAGCAATCGGCCGAGCGGGTTCTCGGGTCTTCGGCGGCCCCGCTCGTCGTACCAGCCGGTCTCGAACTCGGCGAGTATTCCCCCACCCTTCTCGGCAAAAGCCTCTATCGCCTCGATCTGGGAATCCGAAAGGCAGGCGGTGTTCGGCAGGATGAGCACCCGATACTTCGAGAGGCCCTCGACAGACAGGTCCTTGTCCAGTATGACATCAAACGGGATGTGCTCGCGGGCCAGGGCGGTAAAATAGCCGAGATAGGTGTTGCCGTGAAGCTCATCGCAAATCTGCTTTCGCTTTTTCCAATCCATGCCGCGAGAGCGAGCATCCCGATCTGTCGGGACGATCTTCTTGCCGCTGCCGATGTCCGCAATCAGATCGCGCTCCTGGCCGCTGCCCTGCTCGCCGTATAACTCCTCGAGCGCCGAAATGTAGTACGTCGAGGTCTGGCGCGAGTAGAGGAGCGCAATGTCCGCGGCGGACTCACTCCCGGCATAGTAGTCCTCGTGCCGCTCCAGGAATCCCTGAATCTCTCGCACAGGCTGGAGCGCCAATTCCCGACTGCCGTCAAGGGCATAGTCGAAAATCGCGATCCACGGGTTCGCTCCGCAAGCGACGGTTTGGGCAATGGCGAGCTGGGTCTCGATCGGCGGAAGCGGGACATAATGCCAGGACCCCAGGGCGTGATGGCTGAAGACGACAGCCGGCTTGCCGCCCGCCACAAGATGCTTCGCCGCCAGCGACCAGAAATGGAGCGGATGATTCCTCGGTCCGGGATGGAAGAACGCCTCCGCACCGTTGAAGTCCTCGAACTCACCCACCTTCTCGATGTCTCTGGCGACCCGCCATGCGCCCGCGTGCCAACTGCCGCCGTTGAGGAAGATGACGCCGTCGGGATTGACCGACTTCATGGAGGATCGGCAATCGGCCAGGAACCCGGCCATCGAGTCCTCGCGGAACTCGATGAAATCCTTGTAGCTCTCATCCGCCCAATCCTCGGCAGGAGGGATCTCAGCGCCGAACCGGGCTTTGAACTTCTCGCGGCATGAGGGGCAATAGCAGCACCCGGGATATACCACCGGCCCATCGAGGAATATGCCGTCAATGCCGGTCTTCATGACCTCGATCATCAGGTCCTGCGCCCAATCCCGCCAGCCGCTGTTCACGCAGAAGGTCGTCCCGCAGCCATAGAGCGGGCTCACTCGGCCATAGGGAGTCCCGTCGGCAAGCAACTGCTCCCAGCCGGGGTTGGCGTCGGCAAAGTCGTATGAGAACCAGTGGGCATTGATGTAGGCCAGCACGTGAATCCCGTACTTGCGGGCATGCGGGAGATAGGATCGGATGAGGTCGAAGTCGCCGAGGGCAGGATACTTCTCGAACTTGGGGGTATCGAAGGTGACGTAATAACCCAGGCCCGGAGCGGTCCCCGGCGTGCCGATGACCCACTCACAATTGATGTGCCATTCCTCGGCTTTGCTGCGAGCGAGGGCATCCAGGTCCACTTCCCTCATTCGGGCGAGGCGGTCAATGTAATCCAGCCTCATCATGCGAACCGGGCGCTCGTACCATGCCATGTGGGCCTCCAAGGGAGTATGGGAGTTTGGGTGTGTGGGAGTGTGGGCGTACTGGCACGGGGATACACCCATACCCCCATACTCCCATACCCCCATACAGTCTATTTCGACTTCTCGTACGTGATCTTGATCATGGCAAATCCGGATGGGAGGGCGGGCAGCTTGTAGTTGACGGTGCCCTTGAGGGCCTGCCCTATCTGGCCTATGGCATAGGGCTCTCCCGGTCCGAAGATCCTTATGGGTGTTGGCTCTCCGCCATTTATGATGATCTCCGCCGAGACCGGCGTCATATTCGCGTCCGGGCGGATTCTCATCGTGGCGCCCGCCTTCTCGCCATTTGGAGTAAAAACATGAACATAGCGCCGCAGACCGTCCGCTGACCTGAATGAGTTCACGCTCGAATCCAGGGTGAAATCGAGGGTCTGGATGGAGGTCGTGCGCACCGGGAAAACGATCGGCATATTCTGGACGAAGACTCTCAGATCAACCGAGAAATCGGACGCCATATCCGTATTGAGATAGGCTATGGTATTCTCGGCCTTCTCTTTCGCGATGATTGCAGCCCGCCTGCCATTGTCGTTCACTTCCCAGACAAGGACGTTCCAGTCCTTGTCATACTTGGGCTGGTAGGTGAGAGCGCCATTCTTATCATCACTTACCCGGGAGGTATTCATGGGACCGGAGAAGCCGGTCGGCGACATGAAAAGGGGATGCTTTGCCGGGTCCACCAGGAATCCCGAAGGCTCGGGCTTGCCGGAAGTGGTGACGCCGAGAATCTGGTAGGCTTCGTCGGTAAGGGGCTCGCCGAGGAACTTCCCATTGTGGCCGATGCCTCCCATGATGACCAGCCTGCCGCCTTGGGCCACATAGTCTTTCAGGGTCTGAAGGTCTTCTTTGCAGAGCCAGTCTATGCCCGGAGCGTAGATCAGATCGTATCCTTTGAGGGCGGCAACATCCATCTTGTAGCCGGTTTTCCCGAAGCCGTCCGCGTCCGGCTCGCTTGCGGCAATGAGGCCGACGGGCAGCTTCTTGAGGAATTGGATGTCAGCGTAAATACCTCCGACCGCCCTGAGCCTCTTCCAGTAGTCGGCGGTCCAGAAGTCGGCTTCCCGGTCATAGATGATGCCGATCCTGGGATCCGGGTGCATATCGGCGATCCATTGGGCTCTCGGGCCGGTGGTGAGATCCTTCAGGTATTGCTTGAAAGCCGGGCTCTCCCAGGTCGAGTTCATGGTCTTGCCGGTTGCGAGCGCATTCGCGAGATAGCCGAAGAAGCAGTATCCCTTCGCGCCGCCGCCGATTGCGGACTCGATCTGCCACTTCTCCACTTCGAGCCCGCCCATGTCGGCTCTGTCGCCCAGCCAGAATCGGCAGATGGGGAGCACGGGCTTACCGCCCCCATCGGCAAGCATGGTCTTCACCATGAACTCCATGTATCCGTAGCGGCTCATCCAGGGGATGACTTCCTCGCGGGCGAGCTTGCTCTCGTCTACGGGCAACCGCTTGTCCCCGGTGAGCTTGGGGGTCTTCGCGAGTGCCCAAAATCGAGGGGTATTCTCCGGCTTGGGAGTGAGATAGGTGACATACTTGCCGGCGTGACGAGCGGAGAGAGAATCCTTGTAGCTATTGTCCCCTCCGCCGACGGTGAGGAGGGCCATCGCGCCGGGCTTGGCCTCGTCGATGGTCTGCCTGTACTTCTCGTAAAACTTGTTCATCCACTCGACACGCTTGATGGCGTGCTGCTTCACCAGCTGGTCGGTCCAATTCGTGTTCGTGACCGGCTTCAGCGGGAGGTCTTTGACGGTCTCGGCCTTGAATCGGGCCTTGCACTGCGGGCAGAAGCAGGAGTCTTCGGTCTCATAGGCGACCTGGGAGGTCTCAAGGTAGAAGCCATCAACGTCATAGTTGGCCGCGATTTCCCTCAGCATTGGGAAGAACATCTTGTCCCAGTACGGCGAGTTGACGCAGAAGTTCTTGATCTTGCCGCCCAACATGATTTCCTTGCCCTTGCTGTCGAGCTTGCGCCAATCGGGGTGCTGGTCCCAGGCGGCCCAATTGCTGCCATGGAAATCGATCATGACCTTCATCCCGCGCTGTTTGGCCTGCGCGATGACGTAGCTCAGGAAGTCATCTTCGGCCCATTGACCGGTCTTGAACTTCTCGGCAGTCGGGAGTCCGCTGAGGGTGGTCTTCTTGTAGTTGACCGAGCCTTCGCCGTAAAGCTCGACCTGCACCCAGACGCCGTTGATGCTGTGGGCCTTAAGGTTGTCCAGATACTCGCCGATCTTCACCTTATCGGTGATGCCGCCGAGGCCGGTGTCGGCTTCCCAGAGATAGGGCCCCTGGGCATGGGCGAATGAGATGGTCAGAATTGTGAATACCGCAAGCAGAAAGACAGATCGCTTACTCACGGGTGTCCTCCTTCATTGGCGCTCAGATGACGCCCTCATCTACGAGAATCTTCCTTATGCCGTCCTGGGACTTGGGCGAGAGCGGCTGGATCGGGATGCTGACGGTCGGACCGCCGAAGCCCAGCATCGAGATCGCCGTCTTCAGCCCGCCGAGCGGCGATTCGCCAGCCCAGAAGACCTGGCTCACCGCCGTCACCTTTCGCTGAAGCTCCCTCGATTCCTCCACCCGTCCCTGAGACGCCGCTTCATAGAGTTTTACGCAAAGATGAGGTATGACGTTAGCAATTCCCAACACTCCGCCGTGCGCCCCGATGAAAACGCTGGCGGCCATTTGGAACTCGCTCCCCTGGAAGATTCGGAAGTTGGGTAGATGCTTCAGCCGGAGAACAAGCGAAGTGAAGCTGGTGAAGTCTGTCGAGCTGTCCTTGATGGCAACCGCAGTCCCCTCCTCCGCAAGCTGAACGACTACATCCACGCTGACTATGCTCTTCACCGCCTGTGGGACGTTATAGATAATCAATGGGAGGCGAGTGCTGTTGGCGATGAAACGGTAGTGGTCGAGGGCGTCCTGATCGCCCGAGGCGCGGAAGTAGTAGGGCATGGTGAGGACGACTGCGTCTGCCCCAGCTTCCTCGGCATCCGTGGCGTTCCTCACCGCGAGCCTGGTAGCGGAGTCGCTTATCCCGGCCAGGACGGGTATCCGGCCGCCGACTTCGTCAACCACCGTCTCGATGATGCTCTTGCGCTCCCTGCGAGTAAAGATGGGGAATTCGCCCGTGCTGCCCATGACGAAAAGGGCGCTCGCGCCGGCATCCATCACAAACCGGGTGAGCTTCCGCAGGTTGGCTTCGTCAACCTTGTAATCCTCCGTGAGCGGAGTCGCCAGCGGCGGAATGACGCCTGACAGATCATTGATGAATGCCATGTTTTCTCCTTATCCAAAGTGCAGGCGCCCCGACGGTCGGGGCGGCTACCCGCCCATACGGCGGCCGAATGCCTCGATGATGCTGTTGCCGGAGTAGAGCACTTTGCGTGGGCCGACTTTCTTC
>DASRZD010000679.1:0-5998 GCA_035686805.1 Armatimonadota bacterium | reverse complement strand
GGACAGATCGTCTGGATTCGCTCTGTCGAGGGGTTCACGAGGTTGATCGTCCTGCTGGCGAACCATGTGAATAGTATGCCCTTGGAGTTGGGTGCCCAAGTAGCGTCCTCTCCTATACCATCTAACACATGCCGGACCTTGGCAGTCAATGGCTCCCATGTTTTCAAGTGGAGGCCGGAATCGCTGGACTCACCGGTCCAGACAATGTTGGGCGTCTTTTCTTTCCAATGATACCGTTCAACCTGCCGTCCAACAAGCCATCGATTCCCCTTGCTAGGCTCAAGGACATAGAGATCATACTCAGGTGCTCCTGATTCAGTGGGAGGGGACTCCCCTGTAATATATCTTTTGAGACCCAATGCTCCCACATAGCGACCATCAGGGGACCAACTCAGGGAGTCATAGCCTTGGCTGTCGGTGGTTAGTGTTGTCAATGATAGGGTTTTCCTGTTAAGTGACCACAGGTCCAGCAATTCCCCAAAGGTGCCGCCTTCTGTGATCCCCACGGGCGACTTTGCATCCGATGCGGCAAATAGGATTGACTTGCCGTCAGGGGAGAAGACAGCGCTACCCATGACCTTCCCAAGCCTGCTGCCGACCTTTGGATCGTCTAGCAAGTTCTGGGTATTGTTGGCCGGCATACTAAGTATACACAGACAAGTGCCCTGTCTGTCTGGAGGAAACTTGACATACAGTATCTCCATTTTGGGGATTTGCATTACAGGTGCCGGAGTAGCATCGGCCTGCAGACGGTTAGCCGAGGGCACCTTCTTCGGCTCAGTCCTCTGGCATGACATGCAAGAGAGCACGGCTAGTATTAATATTGCCAATATGCTGCACACGAGCTGGAAAGGTCGCATACTGCTAGGGTCATAACGTTTCATTCTGCTGTCCAGTTACGGGCTAAGATCAATGCCAATGTCAGTCTCAGTTTCCCAGGGGTAAAGCGTAAACGGATTGGGGTTGGGAGTCCAGAATACAGTATAATAATCAAGGGGAAATGCACCTTGATCATAGTCGTTCGTTTGATCCCATCCCCATCTATCCAGGCTGAAATTGGGCCGTTGAACCTTACCATTATACCAATTGACGTCTGTTATGAACGAACCAGTTCTCCGAAAGCCTCGGGCAGAATCAACCTTGGAGTCTACGTAATACGAGCAAGAAAGCGACAGCGGAGTCTTCGGCATAACAATTCACCTCTCAGGTGATTATATGTTCGCCTTCTCCACGCTCACTTCATGCTCAAACAAGAAATCTTAATCGAGGATTCGGGAGGTAAGCAATATACTTAGATTACCAAGGCGCAGCTTACCGGCGCGAGCATGATCCGGGTCTATCGGGCAGTCAATTCCTTCACCAAGCTCCATCCCCTCATCTGCCCATTCCGCAAGGCCCCGAGTGCTTTCTGGGTGAGAGAGATGCCAGAACCTCATTCGCCGCATCAATCCCCCAACACTAAAGACATCCGTTCCTCATCAGTGAGCTTTTCCAACGGTTCCGCATTCACTTCGCCCCTTACAACTTCGCCGCTTCCTATTGCTACATCGGATATATCGTAACGTATGGGAAACACTTCCTCAACTGAAAGACCAATGAAATTTGCCAACTCTTCGGGTCCATAGTTCTTGTATTCTGCGTCAAAATAGCGAGCTAGATGGAACCACGCCCTTCCCTTTTCCACAGATATGGTAATAAACTCTCTTGTCGCTCGCGGGTCATCCAAGTCAACGTTGCTGAGCACTGCTACGGCAGACTCTCCATTTGCCAGCATAACTTGGGTTACCACCACCCGGTTCTCAAGACTGCTAACTGGTAGTGTGCAGACAGGGCAAACCCATGCTTCATCTTGTTCGGGGGCATAGTTCTCCTCATCAAGATCAAACTCCCATACCTTGTGATGCAAGATCTCATCCGGCGGTATGCCATACAACGGTCTTGCTTTCTTCAACTTCGCTCCTCCCGACACAATACCATTAGTACGAAGTGGCTTCCTTTATCACCATCTCCCACAGATCAGTATCATCGAAGGCGAAGCCGGACGAACATAACATGAAAAGCAGAACAGCGAAGATCAGAGACAGCACATACTTGCGCATAGGTGGCCCTCCTTGCAAGGTCTGCTTACCAATGGAGTAACGTTTGAGGCTGGTAAAATGATTCGGTATTTGTGAAAAAAGTTCTTGCCTTTTTTGTTAGACCGACAATCGGCAACTTGTCACCTTCACTATCGAAAGAATCAGTCACTTCTACCTGGCTCTCTGGCACGGTTATTGAAGATAATGTAGGTGTATCCCTCGAAGTACAACGAACGCAGGCGGGCACCTGCACAGGGGAGCATTATGAACATCGCTATCAGCAGAGAGAGTGTGGGCCTGTTCGCAATTTGCATGGTGGACATGGCGCTGACTGTATTGCTGGTTGCGATGGGCCTCGCGACAGAAGCAAATCCTCTGATGGCCAAGTGCCTGGAGCACGGCTACCTCACGTTCTGCCTGGTAAAGATCTTCACTGCCTTACTTGCCATCATAGCCGCCGAAAGATACAGACCTCGCAATCCTCTCTTCACAAAGAGACTGCTGCAGAGCGCGATTGGCCTCTATCTGACATTGTACTTTGGCATCATGCTGGCCGTTAACCTCGGCTAAGACGACGCCTCCAACTCTGCCAGGAGGCTTGCGATGTCATCGGCCAGCGGATCATTGGGCTTCGACAATTCAGCAGCCTTCCTTGCCGACGTGATCGCTTCGGGATAGCTTTCCACCGCCTTATAAGCCTTAGCCAGCGCGAAGTGTATCGCTGATGTGTCGGACTGCAGTTTCAGGGCATGCTTCAGCCACGGAAGAGCCTTCGCCGGCATGCCCATGGCCATGTATGCGTTGCCCATCGAGAAATGAGCGTCCACATCGTCGGGGTCTTGCTCGATGGCCCTCGAGAAGTATTCGAGCATACCCTTTCGACATGATTCCCCTTGCTCGGTGTGGTAGAGATAGAGGCCGAATGCCGCCTGCCCCATCGCAGTGCCGAGCCCGGGAAAGTCAGGGTCTTTATCCTCCACCATCGCAAACTGCTCATTTGCCTCATCGTATTCCCCGGCCATGCACAGGGCGATGCCGAGGTTGTACCGGCCGCTGAGATGATTTGGCGCCAGGGCCACGCAGTCCTTGAGGAACATTATCGCACGGTCAATCTCGCCCAGGGCCATGGCTTCCATGCCGGCACGGAAGTACCTGTCCGGATCGCTCACGAGCGGTTGTCCACATATAGTACAGGTACCCGACTTGCCGGAAGAGTAGCTGTCGCATTCAAAGCAGTACATGGGTTGTCACCTCATGTCCTACCTTACAGGGAGGCCGTCCGTGTTGTCATATCGTTAAACGAGAATTCTGGGAAAAAGATGCAGAGGGGCGAAGAAAGGCTCAGATGAGCCCTCGCTCCTTAAGGCTGATCCAGCGCCCGTCGCCGATGATCAGGTGATCGAGGACTTCTATCCCCACCACCTGCCCGGCCTGGATGAGGCGCTTGGAGACACTGATGTCCTCCTGGCTGGGGGTCGGGTCGCCTGAGGGGTGATTGTGGGCGATGATCACTCCGGCGCAGTTGGCGCTGATCGCCTCACGGAATAGGTCCCTGGGGGTGATGAGGCTGGCATCCAGGCTGCCGATGGTGACGGTCCGGGTCTTCAGAACCTCGTTCTTCGCATTCAGGAGCAGGCACTTGAAATGCTCCTGGGGTTCGCCCTGGAGATGGGGGATCAGGAGGTCTGCCGCATCCTGAGGCGAGCGAACCGCCGGCCGGGAATGTCCCACATTGGCGGCAATGCGCTTCCCCAGCTCGACCATCGCCTTTATCTGGGCCGCCTTGGCGGTTCCCAGTCCCTTGATTTGGCTGAGCGATTCGATATCCGCCGCCGCGATGCCCTTCAGCCCCTCGAACTTCCCCAGCAGGTGCTCGGCAAGCCCGATGGCCGAACACTCGGCAGTTCCCACTCGCAGGATGATGGCCAGAAGCTCGGCATTGGATAACGACTCCGCACCATACTTCACCAGCCGCTCTCTCGGCCTCTCGTCGGCAGGCAGATCCTTGATCGTGAGGGTGTATCTGGAGGTTGACACCTTACGCTCCTTAGATCGAAGTAACGGCATACTAGCAGATGCGGGGCATCAGGTCAAGTTCGAAACTCCAACCATTGACCATAAGACCATTCGACTGTTTTTTCCCTGATGCCGTATCCTTTTGCCGCCCCAATCCGTTATATAAGTGTAGGGCTCGCGAAACTGCGCTTGAAAAGAAGGTATTGACAAGAAAAGGCTGTGCTGGTAAGATCGTTTATAGAAGTCTACTTCATCTTTCTGGAGCAAAGTATGAAAGTGAGCAAATTGGCGAATCTCTCTCTCTCTCTGTTGATCCTACTCCTTTGTATGTCGCCGCCGCTGTACGCATCTGAGTTCCGCGGTCTGTATGTGGACGCCTTCCATCCGGGCTTCAAGACCCATGAAGAAGTGACGCAGATGGTAAACACCGCGAAAGAGGGCAACTTCAATGCCCTCATCGTCCAGGTTCGAAAACGGGCGGACGCATACTACAACTCTCAGATTGAGCCGAAAGCACTGACCTTAGCGGCTGATTACGATCCGCTGGCGGATATAATCCAGCAGGCCCACGCTGACGGAATCCAAGTCCACGCATGGGTGGCTGTCTACGAGGTGAAGTGCGATAACAAATGGGCAAGTATCCCCGCAGGCCATGTCACCGATGAGCACCCCGACTGGCTCACTGCCAGTAAGGACGGTACCGAATCGCTTAACAATGGGCGGGTCAGCCTGGATCCGGGCGTGCCGGCCGTGCAAGACCATATCGCTTCGGTGATTGCAGATATAGCCAGCAACTATGCTGTGGACGGCATTCACATGGAAGGCGCGAAGTACCTTGGTATGGACTCCGGCTACAATCCAACGAGTCTCTCTCTGTTCCAAGCCGAGAAGAACAGATCGGATATTCCGCGATATGACGATACCGAATGGTGCGAGTGGCGGCGAGGCCAGATCACCAAGCTGCTCAGGAGAATCAGGGGGCAATTGGCAAGCGCCCGGCCAGCCTGCGTGCTCTCCGCCTCCGCCCTGATGCCCTCGCCGACAATGGCATCGAAGGTCGGCCTCCAGGATTGGGACGGCTGGATGAACGAGGGGATTGTTGATTTCGTCGTCCCGATGCTATATGTGAAGTCCAGCACGACTTCAAAGGAAGTGACCGACCTCCTGCAATACCGGCACGCCAGGCACATATATATGGGGGTGGGCATTTTCCAGCTTCCAAAGGACGTTGCCCTGCAGCAGATTATGGATGCTTCAGCAGCGGGCGCGGAGGGCACGGCGCTTTTCAGCTACTATTACTTAGCACTAGACACCAAGAACGTTGACCCGGTTAGGGTGAGTGACCTGAAGGCATCGGTATTCGCGCAACCTGCTGCCCCTCCAGACATGCCATGGAGATCGGAAGGAGGTCAGCAATGAAACACCTGATCTGCACGGCCCTTTGTTGCATGGCCCTCTTCCTGGCTGCCATCCCGGCCTTGGCCGGTACTCCTATTGAGATACACTTCGTTAACGTCTCCCCGCCAGTCAGTGGGTGCGTCTGCCAACCCGTTGATATTGAAGTCAAGGCCCAGGATTATGATGTCACCACGTCAGAAGTGGGTTGGGATGATCTCATTTTCCTTGTTTACCCGCCTGGTTCGTGGACACCTACAGCCGCGGCATGGCGTGACGAGGATGGTTGGTGGCATCAGACATTCAGAAAGATCTTCAATGAACCCGGCGAATATCCCGACGTAGATGAGTACACATTCAGGGCACTAGACCTGGACATATTCCACGGGGAAAATGACCCAGACAATGTGGATGTTAGGACAAAGGTCATTGTAAAGGATTACTATTCACCCAATCCGCCCATCACCTGCGCCATCACCAGCCCGGCGGACGGAGAAGTCGTGGGGCGC
>DASRZD010000678.1:0-3027 GCA_035686805.1 Armatimonadota bacterium | reverse complement strand
GCAGGCAAGATGATCTTTGCTAACCTGAGGTCGGTTCAGGACCAAGAGGATGAGTTGATTGGCCGTAACGTCCGCTCTTATTCCAGCTTCAGGCCTCGGAAGAAGATTAAATAGCTCGTCCGGCAAGGCTTTCGTGCTGATAGCTGGAGAACCGCTCATCAGCTATGCGCTCCGCGCCTTCCAGGACTGCCCCCAGGTTGACGAGATTGTTCTCGTCGTCCGGCCTGATGAGCTGTCCGTCACCCGAGACCTTGTGGAGTCACGGGGCTTCTCCAAGGTGAAGTCAATCACCCCCGGCGGGGAAGTCCGCCAAGATTCGGTTCGCAACGGCCTAGCCGAGGTTTCGGCGGATTCCGACATTGTCGCCATCCACGACGGCGCTCGCCCCCTGATCACTCAAGACACAATCGCCTCCACTATCGGGGCCGCCGATGCCGATGGAGCGGCGATCGCGGCAGTGCCGGTGATTGACACCATCAAGTCCTCGCTCGATGGGCTTTTTGTGAACTCGACCCTCGACCGGGAGACTCTCTATGCCGTCCAGACGCCGCAGACGTTCCGACGAAGCATCATCACAGAGGCCTATGACCGCGCCTACGCGGACCGCTTCTATGGCACGGACGATGCCTGCCTGGTCGAGCGCCTCGGCATCCCGGTCCGAATCGTCCGGGGCTCATACGAGAACATCAAGGTCACCACTCCCACCGACCTTCGCATCGCGGAAGCCCTCCTCCGGCAATCCGCAATCCGCAATCCGCAATCCGAAATCGAATCTCTCCTCGCCCCATCCCCCCATCCCCCCATCCCCCCTTCGCTTCGGATAGGCCACGGCTATGATGTTCATCGCTTCGCCCCAGGTAGAACGTTGTTCCTTGGCGGAGTTCAGTTTCCTGGTGACGGTCTCCTCGGGCACTCGGACGCGGATGTTCTGCTGCATGCAGTCGCTGATGCTGTCCTCGGAGCCGCGGGGGCAGGGGACATCGGACGCCTGTTCCCCGATACCGATCCTGCCTACAAGGACGCCCGCAGCCTCGACTTACTCGCGAAGGTCGGCGAAATCATCCGCAAGCTCGGCTGGACCGTGGGCAATGTGGACGTCACTTTGATCGCTCAAAAACCGAAGATCGCGGATCATGTACTCGCCATGCAGGCGAACATTGCTCGGGCGCTGGGAATTGATCCCGGCCAGGTGAGCGTCAAGGGCAAGACCGCCGAAGGCCTCGGCCCCATTGGCGAGTCCCTCGGCATCGAATGCCATGCGGTGGCGCTGCTGATGAGATGAGTGATGAGTGACCTGTCCCATTTGTCCTATCTGTCCTATCGGTCTTATCCGTCCTATCCCGGTTTGACAAAGGCCCGGTTCCGGTGGTAGACTCTCACGTCGAAAGAGTTTGAAAGGAGTCACTTTCTCCCATGCGAATTATCGTCAAAGGCAAGAATATGGAGGTCACCGACGCCCTCCAGAGATATGCGGAGAAGAAAGTTCAGAAGCTGGAGAAGTATTTCCAGAACATCAAGGAAGCGATAGTAACCCAGAGCACTCAGCGCAACTGGCACATTGTGGAGGTTATGCTCGAGGGCGACGGCATAGTCCTCCGGGGCGAGGAGCGCTCGGATAACATGTATGCATCCATTGACCAGGTAGTCGAGAAGTTGGAGAAGCAGGTCAAGCGGTTTAAGAGCAAGTTGACTGAGCGAGTGCATCCCGATTCTCCTCCGAAGGAGACGGCCGCCGCAACCCCGATCATGCCGGAAGCGCCGGTCGAGGAACTGGCCCCGAGGATCGTTCGGACCAAGAGATTTCCTCTCGAGCCCTTGCCTCCCGAGGAAGCTGCCATGCAGATGGAGATGCTGGGCCATGATTTCTATATGTTCGTCAATGCGGAAACCGAGCAGGTGAACGTGATCTACCGCCGCCAGGACGGCAACTACGGCCTAATCGAACCAGAGATCTAGCGAACGCCGGACCCTGAACGCTGAACGATATGCCCGATGTCATCTGCCTCGGCGAGGCACTGATAGACTTCATACCGCTTGAAAAGGGCGTCTCCCTCATGGAGGTCTCCGGCTTCAGGAAGGCCCCGGGAGGCGCTCCCGCCAACGTTGCCGCCGGCCTCTCGAAGCTCGGGAATCCGAGCGCGTTCTTGGGGAAGGTCGGCGACGACCCCTTCGGCCGGTTTCTGGAGAAGACCTTCGCAGCCAATGGGGTAGATACCGGCCACATGCTCTTCGATCCCACAGCACGCACCGGCCTGGCTTTCGTGTCATTGACCGCCGAGGGCGTGCCGGAGTTCATGTTCTACCGGAATCCCAGCGCCGACATGCTCCTCACGGCGGACGAGATAGACGTCGAGTTCATCAAGAGTGCCCGAGCCTTCCACTATGGCTCGATCACCCTGATCTCAGAGCCCAGCAAGAGCGCAACCGAGGCCGCCATCCGATACGCCTCCGAGGGCGGGCTGCTGATCTCCTACGATCCGAACCTCAGGAAGCCTCTCTGGCCGAGCCTCGATCAGGCCAAGGAGCAAATGCTCGCGGCGATGGCCTATCCGCATGTTGTGAAGGTCAGCGAGGAGGAGTTGGCATTTCTGACTGACCGGTCGGACACGTCGGACCTGTCGGACATGTCAGACCAGTTGATGGCCTCCTACCCGAACATCATGCTACTAGCGGTTACCCGTGGTGCTGAGGGATCGTACTTCCAGACGAAACGGGCCGAAGGATTCATCCCTGGGTTCCCCGTAGATGTGGTTGAGACCACCGGAGCCGGCGATGGCTTTGTTGCAGGGCTGCTTCACTGTCTACTGGATGTGATCTCTGAGCCGAAGGACGTCAAGAAGGTCCACAGGATTGAGTTGGCGCGTGCCTTCCACTTCGCCAATGCCGTCGCCGCCCTCACCACCACCAAGCCCGGCGCAATCACCGCCCTCCCGTCCCGAGCCGACGTCGAGAAGCTCCTTCGAGCCTAGCGATTATGCCGGTTTCTCCTGCTCTGATTTGACTTTGCGCCGGCTCGTAGTATAATGG
>DASRZD010000677.1:0-4462 GCA_035686805.1 Armatimonadota bacterium | reverse complement strand
CAAGGACAACACGGTCCTCACGATCGTCACCAGGCAGTCAATCTACACCGGCGGACGCATATCCTCCCAGATCTCGAGGGCCGAGGCGATGTACGATGTCTCCGTCGCACGGCTGGGAGTCACAGAGGCTCAGGTCGCCCTGCAAACCCGCGAGGCCTACTACGGGGTCTTACTCGCCCAGAGCCTGGTCAAATCGGCCGGACAGAGTCTGACCTCGGCCAGAGACCAACTCAAGACCGCGACCGACCGCTTTGAAGTCGGAACCGCCGCCCGGTTCGACGTTCTCCGTGCCCAGACTCAGGTTTCCGAGGCCGAACAGACGTTGACCGAGGCGCGAAATCAAGTTCAGATTTCGCAAGTCGCCTTGGACCGTGTCCTCGGCCTGCCGCTGGATAAGCCTCTTGCCCTCGCCGAGCCCGCCGCCGCTCCGCAGTTATCGGAGGATGTAGCCGCATTGATCCAGACCGCGGATAAGCAGCGAGGCGAGCTTCTAGCTGCGAGGGCTCAGGTGGCTGCTGCCGAGTCCGGCATCCGATTGGCCAGATCCCAGAGGCTTCCTCAACTGGGCCTGTCCGCCAACTACCAGAATCTGGCGATTGAGACTCCCGCCCAGACCAACGGTTGGACGCTCATGGTCACCGCCTCGATGGAGATATTCGACGGCGGCAGGGCGCGCTCCGACATTGCGGAGGCGAAGGCCCTGAAAAACGAAGCCAGCGCCAACCTTCAGGACGCATCCAGGGGCGTCGAGCAGGATGTTCGGCAGGCGTATCTGAACCTGCAGACCGCCCGGCAAACCATTGATACCGCCAAGGCCAGACTCGCTCAAGCGCAGGAAGCCTACGATGTGGCAACCGTGCGATATCAGGCGGGCGTCGGAACGGCCACGGAGGTCGCGGATGCCCTGTCAGCATTGACCGCCGCTCGCACGAACCTCGACCGGGCGACGTTCAACTACAGCACTGCATACGCTCGCCTTCAGCGGGCATTGGGAAATATCGAGTATTAACAGAGGAAGCATCGAATGGAACAACAACCCGGGCGGAGAAGAAAGATCTCTACTCGACTGGCAATCGTCATAGTCGTTATCCTGCTCGCAATACTCGCCATCATCCTCGTCAACGTTTACCGGCACAGGCCCCCTACCAGCATCCAGGTCAGCGGAATCATAGAGGCGACGCAAATCACCCTATCTTCGCAAGTCAACGCCAGGGTGCTGCGCGTGAATGTTGATGAAGGCGATTCGGTCAGGGAAGGAGAGCTGCTGGTCAGCCTGAAGGACACCAGTCTCCAGGATCAGGTTCGCCAGGCGGAAGCAGCGCTTGCAGCGGCCCAGGCGATGTACAAAGAAGCCTTGGCAGGCCCTCGGCCGCAGGATATTCAGCAGGCGCAAGCAATGGTCGAGCAATCACAGGCGGCGGTTGCAGGCGCACACAGGCAGGTCGCTCTCGCGGAGCAGGCGCTTGCTGAGAGCAGGGAACTCCAGGCTCGGCTGCAGACGGCTGAGACGAACTACCGCACATCGCAGGCAGCCCTGGACCAGGCGGAGGCACGGTCTAGGCAGGCCAGTGAGGACTACCGCCGGGCACAGGAGCTTTTCCAGCGCGGCGCTATTGCTGCTAACCAGCTTGACGCAGCGCGGGCGGCGGCTGAATCGGCTTCCGCACAGGTCGAACAGGCCAAGTCTGCTGTCCAGGGGGCGGAACGCTCACTCCAGATCGCCAGAAGTGCGTACAGCGAGCGAACCGGCGAGCGCCAGCAGCTTACGACGGCGCAGACTCAGTATGAGACATCCCAGGCCCAATTGGCTGCTGCCCAGGCAAAGCTCAATGAACTGCGTGCAGGCACCCGCCCTGAGCAAATCCAGCAGGCCAAGGCACAGGTTCAACAGGCTCAGGCCGCAGTTGCTCAGGCGGAATCGCAGCTCGCGCACACAAGGGTCGAGTCGCCCACTGACGCCACGGTCATCACCCGAGCCGTAGAACCCGGCGATCTGGGTACGGTGGGTTCCACCCTGCTGGTGCTGGCTGATTTGAGGACAGTCAAGCTCAAGGTCTACGTGGAAGAGCCGTACTATGGACGCATTCGCCTGGGTCAATCCGCGGATGTGACGGTGGACAGCTATCCGAACGAGGTCTTCCACGGCCGGGTGAGCGAAATCGCCGACCAAGCGGAGTTCACGCCTAAAGAGATACAGACCAAGGAGCAGCGGGCCAAGCTCGTCTTTGCAGTTACTATCCTCCTTTCGAACCCGAATGACAAGCTGAAGCCCGGCATGCCCGCCGACGCAGTCCTGAAACTCATGCCGGTGTCAGAGGGCTGACATGGCGAATGCCATCGAGGCCGGGAACCTCCACCGCACATTCAACGGCACGGTTGCCGTCGAAGATGTCTCTTTCAGCGTGGCAGATGGGGAGGTCTTCGGCCTTGTCGGGCCTGATGGGGCAGGGAAGACCACGACTTTGCGCATGCTTAGCGGGGTGATGGCTCCCACATCCGGCGAGATTTCGGTCCTCGGCCATGACGTAGTCGCCGACCCGGAGTCCATCAAGGGAGTCGTTGGATATATGCCTCAAACCTTCGGCCTCTATGGCGATCTCACCGTGATCGAGAATCTGGAGTTCTACGCCGACCTGTACCGCGTCCCACCCGATCTCCGTCCTGAGCGCATCAAGCGCCTGCTGGCATTCAGCCGGCTCGAACCGTTTACGCGCAGGCAGGCTCAGTTCCTGTCCGGCGGCATGAAGCAGAAGCTCGCGCTGGCCTCGATCCTGATTCCCGAGCCGAGGGTCATCCTGCTCGACGAGCCCACCACCGGGGTCGATCCCGTCAGTCGTCGGGATTTCTGGCGGATACTCTATGAGCTGAACAAGGAGGGAGTCACGCTCCTGGTGAGCACGCCCTATATGGACGAGGCCGAGCGATGTACCCGTGTGGCATTCATGTTCCAGGGGCGCATCGTGGCGCTGGATACCCCCGACAATCTGAGGAAGCTCATGAGGGGCGAGCTGCTGGAGCTCCTGACCCCCGACGAGCGCCATGCCCGCGATCTGCTTGTCGGCCAACCTGGAGTGCTTGGAGTGGAGATATTCGGCGACCGAATCCATGTCGTTGTAGAGAATTGCGAGCGAATGACTACCCCGATCTGCGACCGGCTGACGTCCAACGGCATAACGGTGACCAGCATTCGTCAAATCAATCCCGGCCTGGAGGATGTGTTTGTCTCTCTCCTGAAGTCCGGTCCCTAAAGTCTAACGTCCAAAGTCTGAAGTCCAATGTCTGACAACTTTGCCATCGAAAGCCTGAATCTCACGAAGAAGTTCGGTGACTTCGTCGCCGTTGACTCGATCTCATTCAAGGTCGCCACAGGCGAGATATTCGGCATGCTCGGCCCCAACGGCTCGGGCAAGTCCACGACCATTCGAATGTTGTGCGGCATCCTCGATCCCACATCGGGCACAGCGAAAGTCGCGGGGATAGACGTTCGCGAGAACCCTGAGCAGGTCAAGGCGAATATCGGCTACATGTCCCAGAAGTTCAGCCTGTATACCGACCTCACCGCCGAGGAGAACTTGCGCTTCTATGCCGGAGTCTATGGAGTTCCAAGGCAGGAGCGGGAGCATCGGATCGCCGAGACTATCGAGATGGCCGGCCTTCGGGGCAAGGAGAAGGTCCTCACCGGCGAGCTCTCCACCGGCATCCGTCAGCGACTCGCCCTTGGCTCGGCGATCATCCACCGGCCGAAGATCATCTTCCTGGATGAGCCCACCTCGGGCGCGGACCCCGTCTCCCGCCGCAGGTTCTGGGACTTGATCTATGACCTCACCGCCGGCGGTGCGACGGTCATGCTCACCACCCATTACATGGATGAGGCCGAGCGCTGTGACACCGTACTCCTCATCAGTCGCGGAAAGGTGATCGCCCTCGGGACGCCCGCCGAGTTGAAGAAGGAGAAGGTTCAGGGCAAGATCCTTAGCATCGAAACCGACCGTCCCACCGAGGCCCTGGATATCGTAAGCTCGATTCCTGCGGTCCAGGACATCGCACTCTACGGCAGATCAATTCACGCCGTCACCACCGATCCCGATGCCGTTACCCGCCTCGTGAGGGAGGAACTCAGCCGGCGAAACGTCCAGGTCAGGGAGATCACGGAGGTCACTCCGACCCTCGAGGATGTGTTCGTTTCCCTCATCGGCGGGCAGGAATATGAGAGGGGACAGATCGAATGAGGCGGGCGCGTCCAAGAGCATACGCCATATTCCGAAAGGAGCTGATCCAGGTCAGCCGCGATCCGCGTACTCTGGCGCTCATACTCGCGATGCCCGTCCTGATGCTCATCCTCTATGGGTACGGCATTTCAACCGACATTCGCAATATCCCCATGGTCATCCTCGATGAGGACCGCAGCCCCACCAGTCGGGCGTTCATCAGCGACTTCACTGGCTCGCGCTTCTTCATGGTC
>DASRZD010000676.1:0-5750 GCA_035686805.1 Armatimonadota bacterium | reverse complement strand
TGGAAGACCACGCTGCCGGTGTTCCCCTGCTGCCATTGAACGCCGACCTCCGCCTCGAATGTCTCATAGAGCCCATCCAGGTCCACGAGTATCTCGCCGGGCGCATGATGCCCCAGGCCCTTGGAGTAATGCTTATCCTTGATCTGCAATGGCAGCGGAGTCTGGCCGGACGCATGCGCGCACGCATTGATCCCCAGAGTGCCCCATCCTTGCTGGCTAAACGAGATCAACTCCGGCGCGTCGCTGAGATACTCGGCCGATGCCTGGTTGGCTATCATCACGATCACCCCCAAAACCATGGTTACATACTTGTGCATTCTAATACCTAACGTCCAGCTCGATCTTACCCTGTCCCTCAATGTAGACCGTCTCGCGGTCGAACTTCACTCCGCCGGCGGACTTGATCGGCAGCTTATCCGGATGCCTCAGTCGAATCTCCAGCCTCCCAGGCGGATTCCGCTTTGGCGGCTGAAGTTCCGCATGGATTCGGCCCTTGGAGACCTCGGAGGTTATCCTGAAGCTAATCGGCCCGAAGTACGTCGGCGCATCTTCGACCCTGATCTCCTTGCCGTCCTCCAGCCACTTCCTCGGCGTCCCCGGCGCGATCAGGAGCGTGCTTGCTTTCTCCATCAGCAGCAGATACCGGAACCAGTTCAGGAACGCCGCCTCATCCGACACCTTGTAGAACGGCCCGGCGCCCAGCCCATACGCCGCCACCGGATGCTCCGTGAAGCATCGCACATCCGCATAGAGGTTCGCCGCAAAGCTGTTGTAGAATGCCCTCAGCGCATGCTCAACTTGTCCCCTGGCAAGGTACACCAGCGGGGTCGGGAGGAGGTTCGATTGAATGGTGAGGCCGCCCTGACTGAACCAATAGCGCTCCAGGTCAACCTGCCTCCCAAGCTCTCGTGACACCGCGATATTATCCTCGAAATCCTTGAGTATCCAGGTCGCTTCCTGCGAGTCATGCTCAATAATCCCGCAGTCAATGAAGTTCGTTGGCCCAAAGAGCCCCTCGCGTATCCAGCCGATATCCCGACCCCGAAGCCGGCATCTGACCGGCGTGTAGGGGATGTATGTCCCATCGAGCAGCCGAACCGCCGGCGCCAGCTCGATTGACCTCTTGATCGCCCGCCGAATGTCATCGCCGTATGCGCTTGCATCATTGGCAATCCGCGAGGTCTCGGGATGGCCGATCTCCGCCAGCACCTGGCCTGCGCTCGCCATCCCCCGATATGCCAGGGTATTCACGACGTACCAGTAGTGCCATTCGGGGTTGTCATCAAGGTGCGCCTGGGGAAGCAATCCATACTGCCACTGGCCCTCGACGCCCATGGTCGCCTGCCGCTCGCGAGTGACGTAATCGCAGGCCGCGATGATATTCGATGAGATGGACTTCAGCCACTTCGCGTCACGGGTCAGCCGATAGTGCTCGCCAAGCATCCACAGGACCACTCCGTGATCCATGCTGTAGTCGCCCACCTGATAGTCAAGCTCATCGCTGACTCGCACGCCATGGAGTGCGCCCTCCTGCGACTTGAACCGCCCATCCATCCGGCGACTGCCCTGGCACTCGACGAACGGCATGATGTACTTCCGGGCGCGATCATGGTAGCCGCGCAGGTCAAGGGAGCGAGTCTCATCAACCGTTTCGTTCCCGAAGATCTGGTAGTTCCACGTGCCCACGCCGAGGATGTACAGGCCGGTGCCGATGTCCTTGTCGGCGGTGATGGCAATATGCGCCACGTTGGCACGGTTGAAGTCGTTCAGCAGACCCTCGGGTACCGATATCTTCGCCCCCGCCCCGATCTGCGTCTCCCAGTATTCCGTCATCTCCGCCAGCTTGGCATTGTAATCCAGGGCCTGAGCCTCCGCCCTGCCGTCGTCGCCGGTGAAGGTGATGAACGGGATGAACAGCTCTATCTCATGGCTCGACCGAGGCTCGAGTTCGATATCGTAGGCAATCGCATTCGGGATCGCCGAGACCTCGAACGGCGAATAGGTGCACGAAACGGGGCTCAGTCCTCCTGCGCCATTGGTCTTGATGAGCGCCCTCAGCCGCCGAGCTGGGTATTTCTCCACGACCCACCGCTTCTGGATTGGGGCGTCGGGCACACTCTCGTCTCTAATCCGCCCTGTGGCGTAGACGAACCCACCATCGAGCGCCAATTCCTCGGGGTTCTCGACCACGACCCAGAACCTGGTCTTCCGCTTCTCATCGGTCGCATTCCGAATCTTCACCCTCGACAGGACGACCATCAGCTCGTCACCGCGCTTCTTCTCCTCGTCCCACGGACTCTCAAGGAGAAGGGCAGCGAAGGAGGTCATCTCATACGCGAACTCCCTGTCCTTCCACTCGCTCGTGTAGATGGGGAGATAGCCGTTCGATGCACTCTGCTTCGTCCCATCCTCCCTCTCCCGGAAGTCAGGCGGATCGCCGGTCGGGAACTTGAAGAAGATACCCGTCCCAGGCCAAAGAAGCTTGGCCGTATCCCGACCGACCACCTTCATGGACTCCTTGTCGGCGAAGATGTCTCCGTTGTACCGAACGGCGAACTCTTGACGATTGGCGTCACACCCGATTGGGCAATATCTGCCCCACGGCCCCTGCCTGGTCTTGATTAGCTCGGGGATCTCCCTCCTGGCCCTCTCAAACGTCTGCTCAGGCTCACCCGATATACGGTCGTATATCGGAACGCCGAACGTCGAACGCTGAACGCCGAACGTCGAACAAACGGTCACTCCCAGATCAGGAATGCTCATGCCACTCAGCGCGTCTGTGATCAGAAAGGAGAACGTCTTATCGCCATGCACGGTGAGAATCGTCGAGTCAATATAGCGCACCTTGATCGGATCGGAGGAGAGAATCTTCCCATCGAAGATCTCCAGCTTGGCGATCTCCGCCCCCTCGATCTTGATCTCGGCTTCCTTCCACTCTTCACCCGAGTAGACCTCGATGGACTTGATCCCCGGGTTGATTCCCTTGAAAAGCAGCCGAACCTTCAGCGCCTGGCGATAGTAAACGGCGAAGTCCTCCGCCTGAGGTATTTCAGTGAAATCGAGCGGATCAAAGGTGAAAACGAGGCTGTCTCCTTCGCGAAGAATATCGCCATGGGCCGCGACCCACTTGCCGTTGAACGGATCGTCAACCGCCGTCCATCCGCCCGCCCATGCCTGAGGCCACGTATGATGCCAATACTGGAGCTTGACCTCCTTCGGCGAGGGGACTTTGTCCGCAAACCCAACGACCACGCGCTCGAACCTTCGAGGCTCGTCCCATCCTACGCCGATGTGCGGCCCTCCCTGCTCGGTAACGTCCGCCGGCTTCCACACGCCGCTCTCCTGAACTGCATCATGCCTCTCGATCGTCAGCCGATCGCTCCCCGTCCAGTATGTCATCCGTCCAAATGGTGCTATGTCAACGTTCAACTTCCAACCTCCCCATAGCCTAAAACCCAAAACCTACAACCCAACACCAGTCGTTCTACGCGAACGGCCCTCACTCCTCCGCAAGCCGGTAATTGTACCAGTAATCCGCCCATCGTCTTGCCTTATTCCGGCTGCGTGGTATAATCGAAGGGAGGTAAGGATGCTATCTCTCAGCACACAAGCACGCCTGCCGATACTCATTGGCATGGCGATTCTATTACTCGCTCCGTATGCGTTCGCCGCCGATGCTCAGCAGCTCTATGGCATTCATTGGTGGGGATGGTCGGGCTCTCAGCCCGTTGACCAGACTCCCAAGAGCCTGTTCGACCTCCCAACGCACTCAGTCTGGGATACCGAAGTCGTCCTTACGAATAGCGATTTCTGGTGGTCGGCAGGCTGGTTCGCGCCCTTGTATCAGACCCTCTACCCCTGGAACGTGAGCATGATCACCCGGGTGGACTACGTCTGGGGGCAGTGCGTTCCCTCTCCCACCAACCCTGATTACGCCGGATATCCCGCCAGATTCGTCAGTACTGCGGTGAATCAGCTCTATAACTGGGCTCACATCTGGATTCTTGGTAATGAGCCGAATCTGATCCCAGAGGGCAATGGATGGCCGGACAACAAGATCACTCCGGCTGGGTATGCCGCCATCTACCGAAATGTCCGCAATGCTGTCCATAGCACTGCGAATGTCGGTCCTCCCGGTCAGCATCTTGTCCTTATCGCCGGCCCAAGCCCCGGTGGAGTCATAGAGGGCGTGCGTTGGATGGACGGCAATGAGTGGCTCGGCCAGGTGCTGGATAACCTCTCGCCCAGCGAGGTAGATGGGATTGCCATCCACGCCTACGGCTGGGGAGTTCAGGACTTCCGCGACGGCTATCGAGAGCAGCTTCGAGTCATAGATCAGAAAGGCTTCGGCAGTAAGCCCGTTTGGATCACCGAGTTCAACCGCTACACGACCGACGACAACGACGAGCAATACACCGCCCAATTCGTCCGCGATGCCTTCGCCGATGTCAATACGTGGAATCAGACCTCAGGCACCCACAACATCGTAGGCATGACCTGGTTCATCTACGATTCGGACAATCAGGCCGGCGGCGGATGGAATGGGTATGCCATCGAGTATTGGAAAACTCACGGCTTCCCTTACGGCGATTCGCGCGATTTGTACACTGCATTCGAGCAGACCGTGGATCTGCGATATCCAGCGGGAATCTGGGGCTCTACGGTCGCCAACCCCTGGATGGATGATTTCAACGACGGCTCGATTGACCAGTCCGCTCCCGATCCCAAGTGGATACTGGCCACCCAAAACGGTGGCGGCATACAGGAAACCGGCGGCTACCTCAGGCTCACCGGCACAAGCGGTCAACCATCCTATGCCATGGCTCGAAGCGGCGATTTCCTCGTCTACGATGACTTCGTCCTCAGCACAAAGGTCTATCTCGCCGACTCGACGGCCACGACCACCGATGAGTCGAACGCCGAGATCAGGTTCCGCTGCGACAATGTCGGCATCGGTTACGGTCTCTCTTTCAAGGCGCTCGACTCGCCGAACGTCATCAACCTCCGACGCAGCGATACCTGGGAGGTCATTCAGGGCAAGGAGATCCAGTACAGCCTTCTCAGCGGGACGACTCTTTATGTGAAGATCGAGTGCAACGGCACGAGGATCAAGATCAAGGTCGGCACCAAGGCAGGCTACGGCGACGTGGCAGACTGGGATATCACCGATACCACCTTCACCGCGAAAGGGGCATTCTGGCTGGGGCTTTATCACATGATGGACGCCCGCTTCGACTATGCGGCTTACTCGCCGCTTGCCACCACCTCCACAGGCGTGACGGGATTCGTCCGCGATGCCTACGAGAACCCAGTCAGTGGCGTAGTCGTCAATACTCCCGGGTCCGAGTTCTACACGACCACCAATCCCGATGGAAACTACTCCATGACCTCGATGAGCCCGGGAGTCTACGATATCACCGCCTCCAAGACAGGCTACAGGTCTCAGACTCAGCAGGTGAATGTCATCGCAGATACCGTCAGTCCGCTCGATTTCACGCTTACCGACGGCACACGGCCCACGACCCCGATTGTCACCGATGACGGTGCGTATCAGACGACTAACAGCAGCTTTACGTTCTCCTACACCTCGTCCGACCCTCAGTCCGGACTTGTCGGATACCAGACGGCCGTCAGCTCAAGCACTTCCCCTAACAACATCATCCCGGGCGGGGAATGGCAGTCGGTCGGCCTTGAAACAACTCACACCAGGTCAGGACTTTCACTTGCGAACGGCCAGCTTTACTATGCCC
>DASRZD010000675.1:0-3469 GCA_035686805.1 Armatimonadota bacterium | reverse complement strand
ATCCTGAATCTGGACAGCCGCTTCTGAAGCGTGCGCACGCCGATCCCCGCATCGAGGAGAAGGTTCGTTCCCCCAGCCTGGACGAGCATCGAGTTCCCCGAACTCCCGCTCGCCAGGGAGTGTACTGAAAAGTCCAACCCTTAGCGCCCCGTCTTATTGACCAGCTTGTTCACCGGTCTGGTGACATCATATCACAAGTCCGTCATTAGCGGCAAGGACGAGCGATAGCACCATAAAGCGATATGTGGTATGCTAGGCAAGCAATCCCCCGAAGGAGAACTGACGTGAGGATAATCGCATTTCTGATAGTGAGCGCCGTCGTGATGCTGACGGATTGTTCGCAGGCAAAGGAAACGGCCGGCCGATTCGTGCAGGACCGCCTTGCCATAGGATTCTGGGTTGATCCGCCGGCGGATCAGATCACTGACGCTCGCTACAAGGAAATAGCCGATGCGAACTTCACTTTCGTGCTGGGCGCATTCGGCCCTAAGACGGCGGAGGACGTAGCGAGGCAGCTCGACTTGTGCAAGAAGCATGGGCTGACGGCCATCGTAAGAAGCATTTCCGATGAGCTGCCGGACCATCCGTCATGCTGGGGGTATCATCTGGTTGACGAGCCGGGGGCAGGCGGGATTCCCGACATCAAGGCCCGCATCGCGAGTATCAGGAAGGCTCGGCCAGGGAAGCTGGCGTATTTCAATCTGCTGCCGGACTATGCGTCCCCGGGAATGCTTGGGACGGCGACCTACGACGAGTACATCGCCCGGTTCGCGAGGGAAACCGAGTGCGATGTGCTTTGCATGGACTACTACCCGATGCTGACTCCCACCGCCGACGGTCGGGACGGCTACTGCGGGAACCTGGCGGTGATGCGGAAATACGCGCTGGAGCAAGACATCCCATTCTGGAACTTCTTCAATACCATGCCCTTCGGCCCGCACAATGACCCCACAGAGTCGCACCTTCGATGGCAGATATACACCTCCCTGGCGTATGGGGCGAAGGGCGTGCTCTACTTCTGCTACTGGACGCCAGGGGGCGGCGAGTTCCCCAAGGGCGGGGCGATCATCACGGCTGAGGGACTCAGGACTCGCCACTATGACCAGGCGAAACGGATCAATGCCGGGCTGAAGAACCTCGGCCCGACGCTCATAAAGCTCACCAGTACGGACGTGATCCGAGTGAAGGCCGGGGAGGATTCCGCTAAGGCGCTCGCGGGTTCGCCGATCAAGAGCATCACGGGCGGGGATTACCTCGTGGGCGTCTTCAAGCATGCGGACGGGCGCAAGGCGGTGCTCCTGAATAACTACGATCACAACTACTCAGCATGGCCGACCGTGGAGTTCGATGGGGCAGGTGTCGTTGAAGTGGATGCGGCGGATGGCAAGGAAAAGCCGGCGCGCGACGACTCCCCCGACATGCCGGGGCTTCAGCTCTCGCTGGATGCTGGTGAGGGCAGGCTGTTCCTCTTGCCGAAATAGCTACTTCGCGCGGCGGGCATACCGCTTGCCGCCATAGATCACGAGCCCCACGAGCGCCCAGAATGGGATGAAGACTACCGCCCAGATGACGATGGAGAGAATCTTCCGGAAAACCACCTGGAGGGCGTTTGCCGCGCCTTTGGCCGTCATGAACACGTCCCAATTCACGATCTTCGTCACGGCGGGCATCGGCTCGGTGAGCTGGACGGTAATCGTGGCGAGGGCGACCTGATTCTGCAAATACTTCATTCGGCCGGTCGCCTGCTCGATCTGACCTCGGACTCGGCTGAGCTCGTTCTCGACCGCGAGTATGTCGGTGACCTTGTTTGCCTTGCCCATGACCACGAGAAATGCCTGCTCCTCGCGATTGAGGTTGCGCAGTCTGGACTGGAGGTCAACGAACTCCTCGGTCACGTCCTGGCCGGACTGCTGTTTCTGGAGGACTTTGCCGAGCTTGGAAATCTGTGAAAGCAGCGGCTGATACTGCTTCGCCGGGACTCGGATGGTGACCGAGCCGGACTCGGTGCCGTCGCCGTGATTCACGCTCGATTCGGTGATGAATCCACCTGAGGCATTCGCCAGGCGACCGATCTCATCGTGGGCCTTGGCAACATCGCCAACCTCCAGGCTCATCTCGGCGGTGCTGATGACCATTCTTTGGAGGGACGAGGCTTGGGCGGTACCCCATGAGGTGGGTTGTGCTTCATTCGCCGGCTCCATGGACTTATAGTTGACAGCGGCATCCTGGCGCGATGCACTTCCGCCGAATGATCCAGAACTGGCTGACCGCCTGGCCCTGAAGAAGACGGGGAAGAGAAGGAAGATGAGAAAGATCGCCCCTATCAGCAGAAGGAACGCGGCTTTCCAGTAATTCGGTTTCTTGCGGCTTGTTTCCATGGTAAGCCTCCGGAGACTTTAGACTTTAGACTTTAGACTTCAGGGTTCAGGGATGCAGGTATTGGATGACTCCCGGACCGGGAGTCACGGACTTGGTCCCTCACAAACCGTTGCACCCGCCGAACATGAGCGCCAGGCCGACTGCCAGCGCCAGAAGCGCAATGATTCTAAGGTTCATTTTGCTCACCTCCTCAATGGTAATAACGCGATTTCCGGTACTTTTGTTTCCATTATCGGTAGAAATACGCCTGTCTGAGATCATCCCCTACCCGGCGCATGGTGGCTTGCTCATGAGAGATCGTCAAGAGATTGAACCGGCCTATCTGCCAAGGATGGCCTCCGAATAGCGGCTTGAAGAGAATGATCGCCAGCAGGACAAGGCATCCTACGAACACAAGCTGGCCACCGAGGAGTACCATCAACTTCTTCCTCGTCCTGGCCTTCACATTGGCAGGAGACTTGAAGATGAATCGGAAGATCCCTGTCTTCTCGCCTGTATCCTCATCATATCGGTGGTGGAGGATTCGGAGTCCTAGCGCTACGATGATGATCTGCGCGAGGAGGATCAAGAGAGCATACGGCCCGAGATAGTCAGGAAGCTCACCGAGTTCCGACGTGTATGCCGCCAGCCACACGGCAACGATCATCAAGGGAATATTGACGATCAGCGAAACCCGAGCAATCCATCCCTCGCTCCAGGTATTCAGTCTGACGGCCGGCTGACCTCGACGCCTGATGGCCGGGAGTATCCACCAGAGGAAGACCAGCACGAGGATACCGGTGGCAGAGCCGGCCGCCCAGACTATGGAAAACGGAATCGCCACTATCAGGGAAATTCGTTCCGTGCTGTCAAAACCCATTTCTTCTCTTGAGGCCGTAAGCGCCCGCTCGAAGGCGTCATCAAGCCGCTTCATGCGGACAAGGCGGTCGGTCATGCCGAAGTCCTTGTAGATTGGCTGCAGTGGACTCCAGGTCATTATATGCATAGCTTTCCCAACCAACATGCTTATGATGGTCGGCGGCTCAACGGTTGAGACCACCACGTTCATGCGGCTGAGGTCTTCCAGTATTATGACCGATTCCTCGACCTT
>DASRZD010000674.1:0-2294 GCA_035686805.1 Armatimonadota bacterium | reverse complement strand
ATTTGCCGCTCTTACTCATCGTCTTCTCTACTGAACCACTCATCAAGCTCTCGTATGAGGTCATCGCTGAGATTTTCGCTGTATTCAAGCTGCTCGCGGGCGGAATCGTTGGCTTTAAGCTCTTGGAACGTCACGCCCCAGTGCTTTCGGGTGTTTCCGCACACCCAACACGAGCATGCGGCCAAGTGAGTCGAGCACATTATGCCGAGCGCGCGGTCGTAATCCTTTTCTTCGAGCGCCTTGAGCCAAATGTCCGCTAGGTGGTGCTTTTCCATTCGCACCTTTATGCGCCTCTCATGCGCCAGCCGCCACGCCCGACCCCGTTTTGGTATCACTTTCCCTCTCCGCCTAAAACAAATCTTAATTAGTTTGGCGTCGTAGTATCACGGACGATACTAAACGTACCTTCCCCCAAAAACACTGTTACGGGAGTTCTGCATACAGCGTGAATAAATTCACGACAACCGGCCAAAGGACATACAGGACCCCAAGGAAGAACGCGACCAAACAAATCGCGAGGACATCTTTCCGACTAAACATCCTTCTTGGCCTTCCCTCTACCCCTCTGAATCTTGGGGCCGGGCACTTTCCGCCACGCATACGCGGCGGCGTACCTGTGTCCGGTCTGCGTGGACTTCTCCCAGATATCTCCGTCCCGTTCGACCACGCCCTCATCGACGAGTCGAGCAAGAGCCTGACGGATATCGGGGATGAAGATGCCGGTTTCGTTGTAGATCCCACGAGCCGTAGAACGTCCATGCTTCCTGAGATAGACACCGACGCGCTTGTTCACCTCTTTGGCGGGCAGGCGGTCTCTGAGGTGGTCCCTGTTCTCTTCTCGCAGGGCACTCAGTTCGTCACGGCTGATCCCGTAACACCGTTTCCGCTCTACCCATTCGGCATCGCGTTCCGCGCTCACGGCTCAATCCGCCGAGAACAGCACGACACATGCCGCACCGACGACGCCCCAGAACAGTAGGAGAAACACCCCCAAGCCAATCATCGTTGACGAGGCCCGCGCTTCCTCCCACCGCGTCTTTCCTGTTAGCTGAACGTACAGTCGGTCGATCTCTTCGTCGGTCATTCTCGCTCACTTACACTTATTGTACGCGATGCTCAACGCCGTCCACGCGGCGCTCGGCGCTGCCCGTTCCAGATTGCGTTCATCAACTGCCTGCGACAGCGACAGTAGGTTGCCGACCGCCTTTCGCAGATCGTGGTACGCAAGTTCGAGAGACTCGACCTTACAGGCGGGGCACTCTTCGCCGTCCATCAGCATGCTGCTGTTGTGTATCTGGCAGATATTCATAGCAACGGCACCACTTGGGTTTCTGGTTGAATGATATGCACTTGCCCGATGAACAGGCCGTGGTAGAAACGAGAGTCCTTCGTGGTTTTCTGCACTTCCAGTGCAACTGCGCAACCGCGCTCAACGTCCGCTTCATTGATGCGTACCCAAATCCTATCTGGGGATGTCATGTAGAATCGCTGGGCGTGGTGGAGTTCAAATACTCGTACTCGGGAAGGCATGGTATCTCCTGCGAGGCGTGACGAATTGACGGATGCGAGAAACGGAGAAGTAAAGCGCAGAGCCGCCAATTCGCCACACCATCGAAGTTAGTGTCTCACGTTGCCACTTCGCCAGCGCATGACCGCCTCGTCCAGTTTACGGTTGAGTTTTTCGAGTTCGTACTTGATCCCGATCAGCGCCTCCGTAGCGGCGCACACCGCCATCATGTTGATGGCATCGATCGCACTCTCCGCGTCCGACTCGCCCAACTCAGCTAACCCTGCATCGAACGCCTCGTGCATGTCTTCGGCGCACGGGATCTGCATGTCGGGTCCGTCATGTTCTTTGTCGCTCATCAACCCTCCGGCAGTTCTTCGTCGATCCAGCAGGTCATAGTGTTACCTCGCGGTCCACCCCGTCCGGCAGGTCGCGGACATGCACCGTCTCTGTCGAGCCATCCGCCTTACGGTAGATGACCGTCTTCCTCTCGGAGAGCGGTACGGGATTCTTGGGATTGTAGTGCTTGGGGTGAAAATGACGGAGGTGGGAAGCGTATCCCTGCCCACCGAGGAACACGCGGTTGCACCACTCGCAACCGATTCGGTGGCGAACCTTCTTCTTCTTCTCTGTGGGTTCGGGCGTGGCGACCTTCGCGATGACGATCTTACGGTGAGGCTTCAGAGCGTCTCCGTTGCACAGCCGCACGATTAAGCTGTCCACCGTTTCTGGAAACTGGCCGTGCCCCATCAGGCGTTCGTATGTCTCGGCTGAGACGGTGATCGTC
>DASRZD010000673.1:0-7288 GCA_035686805.1 Armatimonadota bacterium | reverse complement strand
ATCTCCACGAGGTGATGGGTGATGGCGAGGCCGAGGCCGGTTCCCCAGGTGGATCGGACGAAGTCGCTGTCGCCACGGTAGAAACGCTGGAACAGCTTGCTCCTCTCCTCCGGAGCGATCCCTATGCCGGAGTCAATGACTTTCACAAGCACGTTCTTCGCAATCTTGTTAGCGGTGATCTTGACCGTGGTATCATCCGGGCTGTATTTCACCGCGTTGCTAAGCAGGTTGCTGACTATCTGACCCAGACGGTGGGAATCGGCCCGCACTCTAGGCAGATTGGGCTCCAGATCGGTGATAATCGCGATCTGCTTCTCCTCGGCCTGAGACTTGATCGAATCCACCTCCGACCGAATGATGTCCGCCACCTGGAGCGGCTCCAGAACGAGTTCCAGCCGGCCGGACTCTATTCTCGATATATCGAGGAGATCATCCACCAGGGCAACCAGCCGGTCGGTGTTCCTCGCGACCGTGGAAAGGAATTCCGACTGTACCGAGTTCAGGTCACCCGTGTGCCCCGCGAGTATAAGCTTCACATATCCCTGAATCGAGGTGAGCGGCGTTCGCAGTTCATGGGAAACCAGGGACACGAACTCGGTCTTGAGATGGCTCACTTCCTCAAGCGCCCGCCGGGAAACCTCCTCCTTGAGAAGGAGTTCATCCAGCATCGCTCGCTGGAGGGCGATCGCGGCGGTCCTCGATGCTATCTGCAGCAGCTCATATTCCTCAGGCTGAAGCCGGCGCATCTCCTGGAAATAGAGGCTGATCACTCCGATCGGAGTGTCGGTCGGGATCAATGGGATGCAGATGACCGACGTGTAGCTCTGCATCTTCGCGATCTTCTGCCAGTCGGTGAACCTGCGGTCCTTCGAGATGTTCGAGATGGCGCAGATTCGCTTTTCCGTGACTGCGACCGCCGCGGGACTCTGGCCCTGGGGAGTGGAGGGATCCAGACTCATTTGCACATTCTCATTCGCGTGGCGGATGAACTCGTCCGTGATCCCATAGGTCGCACCAGTCTGCAAGATCATTCCGGTCTCATCGAGCAGGCGTATGGTCGCGAACTTCGCGTGGAAGAATGCGCTCAGGTGATTGATGATGAACTTCAGCAGAGTCGGAACGTCCAGGGTCGAGGCCAGGTGCTGAGCGATGCCGTAGAGGACTTTCTGCTCGGCAAGTCGCCTTCTGACCTGCTCGTAGAGACGTGCATTCTCGAATACGATGGCCGCCTGGCTGGCGAGCGTCATCAGCAGGCTCTCATCCTCTTTCGTAAACGATTTTGGGTTCGTGCTGGCGATGGTGACGACGCCGATTGTCTTCCCCTCCACGACCAGAGGAACGGCGACCAACGAGGATACCTCCTCGGCGTTCGCCGGGAAGTAAGAGAATCGGTGATCGTTCTGAACGTCGTTCAAAATCAGAGGCTTTCCATGCTTCGCGACCCAGCCGCCTGCCCCCTGCCCCACCTTCAGCCTGATTGATTTCAGAGTGCTCTTACTGAGTCCCCTGGACGATCTGATCACCAGCTCGCGGGTATTCGGGTCGAGCAGGCGGATGGTGGCCATGTCCGTTCCCAGGAGCCGATTGGCCTCATCCATGATCACGTTGAGAGCATGGCCCATCTTCGGGGACGCGCCGATCATCTGAGTGACGTTGAAAATAGTATCCAAAGCGGAAGCGCGGTGGCGGGCATCGGCAAGCAGGCGGGTGTTCGCGATTGCGATTCCGGCCTGATTCGCCAGCAGCAGCAGCGGCTCGATATTATCTGCCGAGGGTTCGTCAGATTTGCTCCAGAGCCCGAAAAAGACCCCGGACAGCCTCTCGGTGTAGACAATAGGAATAATTGCGACAGCGGCAACCGACTCCAGCTTTCCGATCTCGCTGAAGACGGGGTTCGAGCTCAAATCGCTCGTCACTACCGCCTCACCAATGTGGTCATCTTCGAACGGCCACCAGTCGCTCACCTTTTGCTCGAGCAGATCGGTGGATTGCTTGGAGAGATTGTGGCTGGCGGTAAACTCGCACGTGTCATGCTGTCTGCTGCAGACGCCCACCCAGCCGGCATCGGCCGACCCCAGAGTTGTTCCTGCGGTCGCAATCGTCTGCACCAATTCCGATAGCTCGGAACTACCGGATAGGAGCTGGCCGATCTCTTTAAGAATTGATAATTCCCAGCGTGGACTCTTCACAGACTGATCTCCATACCGTCGTATGCGGTCTGGATATGGCGTTCGCTGAGTATATATTCGAGTTCGGAGTGCAATAATCCTACATTGTGTGAAAAATGTGTGGCGACAAAGACCCCATTGTTGAACGCGCCTGCTTTTTCGAGGCGCTCTTTCAAGGCGAAGACGGTCTCGAAGCTCATGTGGCCTGATCCCCCGCTGTGAGGGCCGCACGTGCATTCGCTGATGATGGCGTCAAGACACTGATTTTCCAGGAATTCCCAAGTGTCGTCGGTATACCAACTGGTATCGCAGTTGTACAGCACCGTCGCCCCACCCGAGGTCACCAGGTAGTTCAGGCAAGTCTCCGATTCCATGTGCCTCGCGCGAATAGGGGTAAACATGAAATCCCCGACCTCTACGCATACCAACGGCTCGATCTGGTGGAAGACGACCGTGTCTCCTTCCCGATTCTTGTACATATCCGTTCCCTGCTGGACAACAACCTCATTGCCGTAGACGCTCAGCGGTTCGGTGCGTCCATGGCCGAATGGGCTTTGCAGGAATAGCAGGCTTCGGGGAGACCAGTGATCCTGATGCGAGTGAGTGATGAAAAGGTGTTCGAGGCCCGACATATCCGCGCCGAGGACTGCCTCGTGGTACCAGTGATCCGGGGGCAGGTCAATCTGATGAGTATCGTTGAACCGCACCGATGCCCGGCTTCGGATATCCTTCCCGCCGGATGCACGCGCTCTCTGGCACGTTTCACATCGGCAGAAAACCGCCGGCCAGCCCTCAGCCGCCGCCGTCCCAAGAATCTTTATCCGCATGTGCCCCTATACTCCGAATTCTATGGTTACTATCTTCTTCGCCGGCACATCCAGTTCCACGGAGCCATCCGCCTCCATGATGAGGTCATTGTGCGGCTCTTCATTCAGATTCACCGTTCGCGCGGAAGTCGCCTTCTGAACCTTCACCCTCGCCTGGTGGATATTCTCATCGGTGACATTGAAGAACCTCACCAGGAGGGTGCCGTGAGAACGAGCATCCCGATCCGTCGGGACATCCCGGTCCTCGGCCTTCTTGATGGCGGTGATGATCAACTCCGGCGGCGATATCTCGACAAAGCTATACTCCAGCGGCAGCTCGCCATCATGCTCGCCGGTCTGAATGGCTAACATCGGAACGTTGTGCTGATGGGCCTGCTGCCATACTCGCGCCTCCAGCCACGTACCCTTGTGAGGGAGGATGGCGTACTCGAACCTGTACTTGCCTATACACTGAGCGCCGGGAGCCCAGATCGCAGTCGGCGTATCCCCTCCCCCGCTCAATCGCCCCACGCACCTCAGCAGGGTGAGCGCAATGGTTCGGGCCTCGTCCTCGTAGACCTCATATTCCGGCAGGCCCTTGTTGATGATCGTCAGCCCTCGCTCGCCGTCATTGACGTCAACCCATGACCTCTGCGGGAAGAAGGTCGAGGCCCCCTCCCACTCCTTCGGCGGACGGATCGCCCTGGTGATGACATCGAACTGCCCCTCGGCATGGGCGACGTCCGTGTCTATATCGGTCGGGAAGAGCACGCGGAGTCGGTGGTCCTTCGCCCGGTTCTCCACTTCTGTCACCACATCAACCCTCGGGGAACCGACGGTTGTGGTGAACCAACTGGTCACCGGGCATTCGACCGTCTCCTCGGATCTTCCGGAGCCCTCTGCCTGCACAGGAAGTCGAAGGGCCTCGTTCACTCTTAGAGTCACCGAAATCGGACTGTGCTCTATGAACTCCGAATTTCCCTCAATCGCGCTGACCAGACGATCCCGTAGCGGCTTTGCGTATCGGTATTCATCCCCCACGTCGCCACCGTCTTCCAGCAAAGCGATATCGCCAAAGTCGCTGTCCAGCAGTGACCCCTCGAACTCCGGCATCTTCAGCGCCGGGTTGATCAGATGCGTCTTGTATCCGCAGGCCGGGACGTTCTCGGCGACGAACTCGATGGTGAACCGCCTGACCATCACTGCCAGCGGAAGCTCGATGGGAGAAAGGACTTGCTTGCCATAGACCTCCCGATTCAGGAGCTTGTAGGGCACGAGATTGCCCTCGGGATCCCTAAGCTCGATGGCGGCCACGTCCCTCGACTCATCAACCGTCGGCCTGCCTCTGGCGGGCTCGCCGAGCGGGAACTCGATCTCGGCGGTGAGCCTGTCGGTTCGTGACCAGCTCAGCGGGTTGAAGACGACCAGGCTTGGGCCTTCGGTCTTGACGCCGCCCGCGACCCACTCCAGGCTGCGGTCGGTCAGTTCCTTCCCAACCTGCTGCACTTGCGCGAACCTGGGCATCATGTCCTCGTGTACCTGGTCAATGCTGCACCCGCATATGGAATCGTGCGGATGATTCTGCATCAGGAGCTTCCAGGCGTAGGTCAGGAAGTCGGCCGGGTACTCCTTACCCATCATCCACGCGAAAGAACTCGACGGCTCAGCGTACTTCTCCAGGCAGATCTCGCTCTCGCAGTTCGCCTGCTTCAGATACATGCGGCTGGAGAGAGTCCCGGCGAGCACGCTCCCGCCCCTATCTTGCCGAAGCTCCCCGCGCACCCGCCTGAGATCAATCTTATGCTTTTCGAGGTAGTTCTTCACCGCCTCGATGTAGTCGGGAATCGTGCTGTGGATGAGCTTGTCGCCCTCAAGGCGCTCGTTCACGTGCTTCAGGATATACGGCAAGCCCTCCTGAGCCTCGAGGTGGTCAACGCCGTTCATGAGGAGGAGCTGGTCGGTGGCGGCCTTGGGCGCCATCCGCTCGATAATGGCCTTGGTATACTCGACCGCCTCGTCTATGTTTGCGGGGAATCTCTGCGCATTGTTGTACCAGAACGCCATCAGCGACGAGAGGACCAGCGAGCCGTCCGGGCCTTCCCAAATGAACTCCATCTTCTCGTCATCCACCAATTGAAGTCCTCTGCCGAAGATGCAATTCTTTATCCCAAACTCCCTGAAGATCTGCGGCATCTGGGAGATATTGCCGAACTGGTCGGGCAGATAGCCGATCTTCGCGATCTTGCCGAATTCCTTCGCGATCCTGTGCCCGATCAGCAAGCTCCGAACCGTGGATTCGCCGCTCACCAGGAACTCGTCATTGAGCTGATACCACGGCCCGATGAGCAATCGCCCGTCCTTCACGTACTTCCTGATCCGCCGCTCGTTCTGCGGGCGAATCTGCAGGTAGTCCTCCAAGACGATGGTCTGCCCGTCGAGGTTAAAGTGCTTGAACTCCGGGTCGGTGTCCAGGATATCGAGCACGTGGTCGATCAAATCCACCAGGCGCATGCGAAATTGCTGGAAGGTGAGATACCACTCGCGGTCCCAGTGAGTATGCGAAATGACGTGCAATGTGGACATGGAGTCCTCCGGAATGTTTAGTGGTTTATGGTTTATGGTTGATGTTTGCCCATTCGCCATTAACCATTAACCATCAACCATTGTTTTATCCTCCCTGTTGACATGCGGCCTCCTACCCGCTATCCTGTTAGTGCAATGCGAGCTATCAGTGTCATCATCATTCTTCTGGCCGTGGGGGGTCAATCAATGGCGAAGTGGAACCAGGACCGGTTCGAGATCGGGGCATGGAGGCCGCCGCCTGCGAACTTCACGACCGACGAGGTCTATGCTCAGATGGCAGAGGCCGGATTCACGCTCCTGACGGGCGCTGGGCAGGAGACTCCTGAAAAAGGCAAGGCATATCTCGACCTGTGCCGGCGGCATGGGATCAAGGTGCTGGCAAGGGATTCTCGGGTTTCGATGGACTCAGGAACGCCGTTCGATCCCAAGGCCCTCGATGCCATGATCGCCGACTACAAGGATCACCCGGCGCTCTATGGGTGGTTTATCAAGGACGAGCCGAGCGGGGATCAATACCCCAGGCTGGGTGAGATTCAGGCGCACTTGCAGAAGAAAGACCCCTCGCACCTGCCGTATATCAACCTCTTCCCCTGTTATGGCGGCCCGACCCAGCTTGCATTCGACGACTATGACGGCTATGTGAAGGGGTTCGTTAATACGGTCAAGCCCTCTATGATCAGCTTCGATCACTATATGTTCCTTAGGAACGGCAGCCTTCGGGGCGACTTCTTCAGGAACCTGGAGATCACTCGTCGGGAGGCGCTCGAGGCCGGCATCCCCCTGTGGGTGATCATTCAGGCGCTTGAGGACGCCACCCGCTATCGCCCGCCGACGCTCGCTCAGATGTACTGGCAGGTGAATTGCTCGCTGGCCTATGGGACGAAGTCCATCTGGTATTATCCGTACTGGTCATCCGGCGATCCCGCCAAACCCGAGGAATGGCATTATCTGGGAGTGGTGCTCCCCGACGGCAAGCCGGGGCCGCAATACGCCTCTGCCAAAGAGATCAATCCGAAGCTGAAGGCGCTCGGTCCGCTGCTGATGAAGCTGAAGTCGGTGTCGGTCACCCATCTTGGCGACGTGCCCCTAGGCGCAAAGGCCTTCAAGGCCGATGACCTCATCAAGGAAGCATCCGGCGACCAGATCATCATCGGGCGGTTCGAGGATAAGTCGGGCAAGCCGTACCTCATGCTCGTCAACCGCGACTACGACAAGCCCGGGAAGGTGACTTTGACCCTGAATGCATCCAAGGTCGAGGAAGTCGGCGGCCTGTCACCGTCCACTGTTAACTGTTTACTGTTCACTCCTGGTAAGCCTCTCACCCTCGGGCCCTCGGAGTTGAGGATTCTGCGGATCGAGCGCTAGCCGCAGGTCTTTACGCCTGCGCCGACACACCCGGGTAGACTCCGATAGTTGGGGCGCACCCTCCCGCCATAGGCGTGATAAGGGTGCGGCTACCGCAGGATGCGGATATGGCCATCCGACGTGCTCAGGATGATCTCCGCGAGGCCGTCGCTGTCAATGTCGGCGATGATGGGATTGGTGACCCCGGCATTGAACCTCTTCTGCCAGAGAACCTTCCCCTTGCCTTCCTCCTGAGCGATGCACACCAGCCTGCCATCACTCATGCCGACGAGGAACTCGTCTTTCCCATTGCCGTCGAGATCGCCCGACACTATTGAGTTATCGCTCGGCTCGCCGATCTTCAGCGACCAGAGGACGCTCCCGTTG
>DASRZD010000672.1:0-3543 GCA_035686805.1 Armatimonadota bacterium | reverse complement strand
TACGACGGTCACCTATTCAGCCCCAACGGCAAGACGTGCCTCATGAACTCGGAGGCGGTCAAGAAGGGCGTCCGATTCTGGGCCGACCTCAAGCTGAAGTACCACGTCACACCCACTACCAGCGAGGCCCAAAGCATGGCCCCGACCGGCGCGTGGGGCGGAGATGCCCTTCTATTCCGGGAGTCGAGGATCGCCATGAATATCTCAGGCCGATGGCTGGCCATCCAATATCGCGAGCAAAAGGACCTCGATTGGGATGTGGTGAGTTGTCCCCATGGCCCGAATCGAGTCACCCTCCTCGCCAGCAAGTGCTACTCGATTCCCAAGACATGCCGCCACAAAGATGAGGCGATCACATTCATCAAGCACTTGCTTAGCATGGACAACCAGCTCCTTGTGGCGAATTATGGGGATGGCATGCCGAGCTTGAATGATCCAAGGATCAATAAGGCATTTTTCTGGAATCCTGAGTACCCGAACGAAAAGAACAACAAGCTCCACCTGGACGAGATGAAATACGCCCGCGTTCAGGAGTATTCGCCCTACATAAACAATCTTGATGTGGCGGCGATCATGTCAATGGAGCTGGACAAGATGTGGCTCGGCCAGCAGTCGCCCGATCAGGCTTGCGACAGAATTGCCGAGCGGATCAATGCCATCATCCGCCGAAACCTGGCCAATCCGAATTTTCTGGACTGACCCATAAGACCCATGAGACCCATATCCGGAAAAAGACGCGAAACTCTCGCCGCATACGGCTTCCTGATCCCGAACTTCCTCGGGTTCCTGGCGTTCACGAGCATACCGGTCGTACTCTCGCTCATAATGGCGTTCACCCACTGGAATATCTTCAAGCAGCCGTTCTGGGTGGGCATGGAGAACTTCAGCAGCCTCCTGTGGATGCATCGGGAGGGCGGACGCCTCGTGCCCAATGACCCGTTCTTCTGGCAGTACGTCTACAACACGGTCTTTCTCATGGCCGCCATCCCCCTCGGCATGGCCGGCAGCCTCATCGTCGCACTCATGATGAACCAGAAGCTCAAGGGGATCGTCATCCTCCGAACGATCTACTTCCTCCCGGCGGTTTGCTCGGGCGTCGCGCTCCTCATCCTGTGGAAGTACCTGTACAACGCCGACATCGGCCTCATCAATAAGCTCATCCGCATGGTCGGGGAGTACACCTATCTCAGCAGGGTGAGCGGCTTCTTCGCCAATCCGCCCGACTGGCTCGGCACCGTCCAATGGTCGAAGCCCTCGCTGATGCTCATGGGTCTATGGGGGGGCTTGGGGGGGTACAACATGATCCTCTACCTCGCGGCGCTCCAGGGCGTCCCAAGCTCCTACTACGAGGCGGCGGAGATTGACGGCGCGAGTGGATGGGCGAAGTTCTGGGCCGTCACCTGGCCCATGATCAGCCCCACGACTTTCTTCATCCTCGTGATGAGCATTATCGGCGGCTTCCAGGGCGGGTTCATGACCGCGAACGTCATGACCGGCGGAGGGCCTGCCGGTAGCACCACGACCGTCGAGTATTACCTCTACCAGACCGCCTTCGAGAAGTTCAACATGGGTTACGCCTCCGCCATCGCGTGGTTCCTCTTCGCGGTGATCCTCGTCCTCACACTGCTCACGTGGAGGGTCGGCGGGAAGGTGGTGACCTATGAATAGGCTCAGGCGCAGCACGAGGATTGCCCTCTATGCCATACTCGGCCTCGGCGCGATCAGCATGATCCTCCCCTTCCTGTGGATGATCAGCACCAGCATCAAGCAGCCGAACGAGGTGTTCGCGAGCGGCGGAGGGCTCAACTTCCTGCCGTCGCATTTGTTCTGGCGGGACTCCATGCTGGGCGGCGAGAAGATCCGCGCCTGGTGGGGCAATTATCCCGACGCATGGAATGAGATCAACTTCTTCCGGCTCTATCTATCGTCCATCTTCGTGGCGGTGGTCGGGACTTTCGGCCAGGTGCTCACAAGCTCGATGGCGGCTTATGCCTTCGCCCGGCTGAGCTTCCCCGGCCGCGACAAGCTCTTCTTCGCCTATCTCGCCACCATGATGGTCCCCGGCTCGGTCACCATGATCCCGGTTTTCGTCATCATGAAGCACATGGGCTGGATCAACAGCTATCAGGCGCTGATCGTCCCCGGCATCTTCAGCGCGTATGGGACCTTCATGCTTAGGCAATTCTTTATGGGGCTGCCAAGCGAGTTGGAGGACGCCGCGAAGATTGACGGCTCGGGGTATATTGGCATCTGGGCGAGGATCATCCTCCCGCTCAGCAAGCCCGCACTCGCAACTCTTAGCACATTCACATTCATGGGGTTCTGGGGGAGTTACATGTGGCCGCTCGTCGTCACCATCACCGAGCAGCAGCGGACTCTCCCCATCGGCCTTCGGTACTTCGTCGGGCAACATGCCACCAACTACACCCAGCTCATGGCCGGTTCGATGATCGCCCTCATCCCCGTGCTCCTGCTCTTCCTCTTCAACCAGCGCTACTTCGTCGAAGGCATCAAACTGAGCGGAATCAAGGGCTGAGCATGCCGACCCGTCCTGCCTGCCCCGATCTGTCGGGGACCTGTCCGACTAGTCAGACTTGTCCGACTGGTCCTACCCGTCCGACTCTGGATTCCGCCTAACCCGGCGCTCGCGATATAGCCGTTCTGTGAAGCCGCCCTCCGCAAGGAACTTCTGCTCCAGGTTGTGAAGCTGCCGGCCAAGAAGATAGCTGGCCTGATTGATCAGGCAGATCAGCATATTCGCCGCAACCTCGGCGGACGCAGTCCGGATGTCATACGGGTCTGACTCGTCCGACCTGTCCGACCTGTCCGACCTGTCCGACCGATACTTCCCTCGCACGGCTAGGGCTTCCAGCGATTCCTTCTCCCAGATCGGGAGTCTCTTGTGTCGAAGGAAATCTTTGTAGTCCAACAACAGTTCCTCCAAGCTTGCCCGGGCCACATTAGTGAGCTTTATCTCGGTTTTCTTGGAGCGCTGGCCGGAAAGGGCTCCAAGCTGGATAGGTTCTTGCCATTGACGGCATTGGAGGACATGCCAGTTATATCTAGAATATGGATTAGAGAGCAGCACAAGTGCGCATCTCTACTCTACCACCTAGACGTAGAGGTGACGCTTACTGAGGAGGTAGAGCAATGCAGGCTGAGAGAGAGCCGAGATCTGACCTTGAAGACGCCGACCAGCTTGATAAGGAAGAAGAGCCTTTGCGGCGTTACACTCGGTATGAGCGAGATCTGGTGGTACAAGCGCTAGATTTCAATCTGTCGACGCTGGTAGAAATGGTGGAAATGGGGACCATAGATACTAATCCGGCCTACCAGAGGCGGTTGCGATGGACCACTCAGCGCCAGTCGAGACTGATCGAGTCTTTCCTCATGAATGTACCGGTTCCTCCGATATTCTTGGCGGAGGTGGACTACGGTCAATACTCCGTGATTGACGGGCAGCAGCGCCTCAGAGCTCTACACGGTTACTTCCACAAAGAATATGCCCTGACCGGTCTGACGGTATACAATGAGCTAAACGAT
>DASRZD010000671.1:0-3136 GCA_035686805.1 Armatimonadota bacterium | reverse complement strand
ATTCTCAACAGCGACCTTGACGGAATATGGAGGGAGATCGAGCCGGATCTGACTTCGACGATTCGCACACGTATGGCGCTGGCCGGCAAGCCGGACGCTAAGTTCGAGCTCCAGAGAAGCGCCATGTCCCTCCAGGACGCGGTCGAAACCGCGAGGGCAGAATTGTTCGGTGCTCAGGCCGAGGAGAAGCGCACGCAAAACAGCAGGATTTGGTGGCAAAGCGGCTTCATTAGCCAGATCCAAGCCGCCGAACATGCTATCGGCGAGAAGTGGAATGGGAAGATAGCCGAGAAGATGGACGCGCCGCCGGCGATTCAGGCCCCAGCGATCGGCGGCGCTCAACAGACAGGCGATGCGTCATATGGGACATATGCGAGGAGATTCTCAAGCGCTGGATCCGGCGAGCAGTCGAAGGACGCGCGAGTCAATCAGGCGATAGAGGTCTTTTGGGCGGATTGCAGGGCGGCGCTTGATGGCTTGGAAAAGGCCATCATGGGAGCCTTGGGATTCCCGAATGAGCCGACAGCGAATGCCTGGTACAAAGCATTCGGCACAGATGAAGTCACACCATTCGACTACACACCTGAGCAACTGAAGATCATTGACGCGGCGATCGGGAAGTTCCTGACTCGGATGGCGGGCAAGGAACGGACTCGGCAGGGATTCGTGAGCCCTGAAGTCGAGGACGGGTTGATCCAGGATCACGACCGTTTTGCCTGGAGTTTGGGAGTCAAGCGCGCGACTGAGATGACCGGGGCGGCGGCGAACATCGTGCTGCCCGAGCGGAACGGGCCGGCCATCAAGACTATGCTCGACAACGCATTCACCCGGCTTTCGGAGGGCGGAAGGATGCGCCTCGAGGGGACGCTGGACGATATTCATGGCATTCTGCTCGGCGCGACGGAGGCCGGTCTCAATCCAATCGAGGTCAGCCGGCAGCTCAGGGATCAGTTCGACAATTACCGGGGATGGGAGTTCGAGCGGTTGGCGCGGACGGAGATCGCGACCGCCCAAAATGACGGTATGTGCCAGGAGTTCAAGGCGGAGGGGGTCGATGTTAGCGGCGTTGAGAACGATCTACCAGCCTATCATTGCAATTGTGTTTGTGGAATCACGATCAAGCAGGTCGGGGATGGTTGGATAGCGGTGCCGGATATCGCGACGACGGCCTGCGAAATCTGTCAGGCATACGCATAGGAGGCTTTCATGGCATCAGAGATCGAGAGAAAATTCAGGCGATTTGTGGAGGATACCGGCCGGGAGTTGGATGGACTGCGTTCGCAGGTTGCTGATCTAAGCGCGAAGATAGTGACTTTCGGGGAGGATTCCGTCTCATTCGTCAATTATCTGAGGAACGATTGCCTGCGTCTGGGCTTTCTGATTGGTGAGCAGGATAGCGTCAAGCTGGCAGTCGAGGCTATGGATGATCCCGTGAAATTGCGAGCCTATCAGTTCACCCTCGAGCGCAAGTGGGATAAGGTTCATCCACCTCGAGGGAAGGGCGAGGTCAGTTTCAACGACCAGCCAAAAGTGCCGGCCGCGGCTCGGAAGATTTTCAGCAGGCTTGGTATGACCGAAGAGCAGATGATCGCGGCGATGGAAGACGTCGAAAATCCGCAGGAGGGTGATTAAGATGGCAGACAAACCCATGCCGAAAATGTCGGTCACTAAGCAATTCAGCATCTCGCTCGATGAGATATCGCAGCGAGTTCGAACGGCGGTCTATGAGAAATACGACCCCGAGATGAGGCTTGCGATCTACTGCAAGGAAATCTTCGACGATTATGTGATCATGGAGGACGATGAGGAGAACAAGCTCCTCAAGATCGCATGGTCGCTCGATGCCGACGGGAACGTCATCCTCGGCGAAGAGCAGGAGGTGGAGGAGATCTATAAGCCGGTCGAAACCCCGTCGCCTGCGGTCGCTCCGAGCTTCACCATGCCTCAGAGCGCGGAGATCGTAGAGCGGCCGGCGCGGCTACTCGAGGCCGGGGACTACTCGAACACGCACGGAATCGTCGTCACCGAGGACGATATAGACACGATCATTGGGAACTTCGACAGCGAATCCGGCGCGCCGCTGAAGATCGAGCATCAGGACACGCCTTTCGACGGCTTCCTGGGCACCGTGAAGAAGCTCTGGCGGCAGGGCAAGGAGCTTTGGAGCACAATCGCCTTCTCGCCGGTTGCCTGGGCACTGGCCGAACGAGCCGGCGCGAAGAAGCTCTCGGTGGGCATCAATCCGGAGAAAACCAAGCTGGGGGAGGTTTCGCTTGTGCGGAATCCGCGAATCGCCTCGGCGCAGGTTTTTCAGGGCGGCGCGGTTTGCTTCGACGCCGGGGACATCTCCGACGTGCTGTACGGTGATACGCTCGCCCGATTCTCTGCTCTTTTGAGCAGCATCAAAATAACGGAAGAGGTGACAGACATGACTGAGGATGAAATCAGGGCCGAAAGAGAGGCCCACGAGAAGGAGGTCAGCGACCTTCAATTCTCAATCAGGGCGAGGGATGCGAAGGACGCGCTGGCGGTCCATGCGGCCAAGCTGAGCGATGAGACCCGGCCGCTTGCCGAGACGATCCTGATGTCCGAGGATCCGCCGATCGTGGATGCGTTCGGGAAGTTCCTGGCGGCTCAGCCGGAGATCCCGGCGCCGCCGGCCGAGGATGCCGACGAGGGCGAGGAGGCCAAGGCCTTTTCAGCCGAGGAAGAGGCGCTCCTTGGAAAGCTCGGCGTGACGACAGAGCAGGCTAAGAAGTATGCGGCCTAAGCGGCCGTTCATCAAAAAATCGAAAGAGGTGACATAAATGGGTTACGCAGCAGCAACAACGGAATTGGATGGCGGCGTTAAAGACGGGCGATACCAGTACGTGCTGATGGACGCCGTGAAGATCGTGAAGGGATCTCTCGTGTGCTCCGATGCCGCGAATGGTTATGCAACCAGCGCAGCGCCGACAGCCAGCCGGCCATTCCTTGGCGTGGCGCTGGAAACCAAGGACAACTCGGACGGCAACGCTGGCGACCTCGGTATCCGCGTTGACACCGAGGGCGTTCACTATTTCAAGGATACGGTGGACACTCACAACCAGGCCCTGGTCGGCAAGGAAGCATACTGGGATGACTCCGCCGACAGCGA
>DASRZD010000670.1:0-8624 GCA_035686805.1 Armatimonadota bacterium | reverse complement strand
CTGCCCATCGTGAGCGAGAGCAAGGCCGGGCCGGGGCCCGCGATCATTCTCGGCAACAGCAAGCGAGTGAAGAATGCGGAGACCAGCAAGCTGAAGGCAGACGGTGTGCTGATGAAGTCCATAGGCGAGGACATAGTACTCGTTGGACAGAACGAGCGTGGACAGCTTTACAGCGTCTACGTCCTTCTCGAGCGGTATCTCGGGGTGCGGTTTCTTGCACGCGACTGCACCATCATTCCGAAGAAAAGAGCCGTGACCCTTCCCAAACTGGACTACTCCTACTCGCCGCCGTTCATGTACCGAGAGGTTCTTTCTTACGATGCGTTTCCTAAGCAAATCGCGGCTCGGCAGAGGCTGAACGGTCCATATACGCAGTGCGATGCCTCGACCGGCGGCAAGATCGCCTTCTTTCCATACGTGCACTCATTCGACGATATGATTTCCCCGGACAAGTACTTCAAGGATCACCCGGAGTACTTCAGCCTGATTGGCGGCAAGCGCACGGCGGGTGCCATCCACGCTCAGCTCTGCCTCACCAATCCGGACGTGCTCAAGATAGCGACTGAGCAGGTGCTGAAATGGATAGAGGAACATCCGGATGTGCCGATTATTGACGTGTCGCAAAACGACGGCAATGGATGGTGTGAGTGCGAAAAGTGCATGGCCATAGCAAATCAGGAGGGCTCGCAGCACGGACCAATCCTTCGATTCGTGAACGCGATCGCCGATGTCGTGGCCGAGAAGTACCCGGATAAGTGGATAGAGACACTGGCTTACGCCTACTCGACGAAGCCCCCGGCCCTTACCAAACCTCATAACAATGTGATTATCCGATTGTGCCACGCGGGATGCTATTACCACGGCTTTATGAGTTGTGGCCTGGGGGCAGATTTCGCCCCCAACCTGAAGGAATGGTCCAGGCTGACCGACCGCATATTCATCTGGCACTATGGGACGAATTTCGCGCACTACATTGCGCCGAACCAGAACCTGACGGGACTGGCGAGAGATCTACTGTACTATGGTTCGCACGGTGTGAATGGGGTCATGGTGCAGTGCAACTATCAGGGTCCGGGCGGGGAATTGGCGGAATTGCGGCAGTACCTGGTATCCCAGCTTCTGTGGGATCCCAAGCGCCACCCGAAGGAGATTCGGCTGGAGTTCTGCCAAGGCTACTACGGCCCGGCGGCGGATGATGTGCTGCAGTTCCTGGCATTGATGGACAAGCTCTCAGACGACCGCTCGAAGCATGCTTTTGGAGCGTGGGATCCCAAAGATACCGTGCCGCCGTCTCTTGTCGCGGACGGCCTGGAAGTTCTGAATCGGGCGAGATCGCGGACGGACGACGCTCAGATAGTCAACCGCATCGAGAAGCTCATGCTGCCGCTGTGGTATATGGAGCTTACCTATCCAGAGGTCTACGGCCTCGATGCAGAGACTGCCCCGAAACTCATCAAGAGCTTCGAGGCAGTAGTGAAGGCCAATGGCATTACTTATGTCAATGAAGGCCGACAGATGCAGGATTGGCTTGCCGAGATGAGGCGTAGATTCCCTACTTGATCCAATCCATCTGGGGAACGGTCGCCGGCTCTTGGAAGACGGCCTCCTTCATCCTGCGCAGATACTCATCGTCGGTGCCGTCCTTGGTCGCAGGGCCATACGCGAACAGGTTGATTCCCTGAGCGCCGATCTCCCGAGCCTTCAAGATCTTCTCGATCGCGCTCTCCACGGGAATCTGCCACTGCCCGATCCCTCCGTACACATGCCGGCCATTCGAGTTGCTCACCGCATCCTGAATCTGTTTCACGAAGGTATCGGTATTCGTCGTATAGGCCATCGGCATCAGGACATCCATTATCCCCATCTTCATCCACAGCTTCCAATCCTGGAAACGGTGATTGGACGCATCATCGAAGTCCGGGAAGACGTCGGCCGAGACGACTATCTTCGGCTTGATGTCCTTTGCCCGGCGGTAGACCTGGCCAACCAGATCGGTGACTTGCTTCCTGCGCCAGTCGTCCCATCTCGAAGGGAACGCCTGAACGAAGGCAAGCCGGTCATTGGTGCTCTCTAGCGCGGCAATCCTCTCCGGGGGAAGTTCCTTGACGATCTCGGCCTTGAACCGGGCGAGGCAGCCGTCGCAGTAGCAATAGTCACCGCTCGGGTAGCGGACGTAGTCGAAGTTGATGCCATCAACATCGTAGTTCCTGACCACATCAAGGAAGCAGTTCCTCACGTGCTCCTTGACCTCGGGATTGCTGGGGCACGTGTACGCGCCCTCGGATTGGCCGACTGGATTCAGTGTCACCTCATTCGCCGAGTTCTTCATCAGCCACTCGGGATGCTTGTTCACGATGTGATCGGGCGACTTCGGAGGATCGCCCGAGCCCCACGTGTAATGCGTATTCAGCCAAGCATGAATCTGGAGACCGGCCTTATGGCCCTCCTCGACATACAGGGCAAGCGGATCGAAGTCCAGCGGCTGCCCCTCCAGGTACTCGGACCTCGGCTCGAAATTGGATTTATAGAATGCGTCCCCTCGTCCTCGGACCTGAACGACCAGTATATTGAAATTGTTGTCTTTCGCATACTTCACGGCCTGCTTGACTTGCTCGGGGCTCGCCAGGTCCCATCTGACCACCCAGATCGCTCGGGCTTCCTTATTCGTGTCTGCCAAAACTCCAGCCTCCAATCCTGCTGCCAGCGCCATCGCCAACAGAAATCCCTTGTAGAATAGTGACACCGTACACCGCCTTTCCCTCGAAGGGCCGCAGACCCTCCGAGGGCATTGTACTTTGGCCGCCGTCCGTTGTCAATGGCAGCCAGGCGTGAATGCAGCAAGATAGGGTAAACTAGGAATATGATCCGACGCTGGATACTTTGGCTGCTGATCATCGGGTTTGTATGGATCCTGGTCAGCCGCCACACCGAAATCGAAAAACTGGCAGATACACTCGCACAGGGGCAGTGGCAATGGGTGCTGCTGGCCATATTGCTGCAGATCGTCTACTACATCGTCTATGCCGGGCTTTACCAATCCGCTTTCTACCTGGTCGAAGTGAGGCGCGGATTGTTCAGTCTGCTGCCGGTGCTGTTCGGCTCTCTATTCATAAACGTCATCGCTCCTACAGCGGGTACTGCCGGCACGGCCCTATTCATTGACGACGCCGCCAGACACGGGCAATCCCCTGCTCGAACGGCCGCGGGCGCCCTGCTGGTGCTCATTACGGAGCTGACGGCATTCGTGCTGGTCCTCGTCGTCGGCATGGCCTACCTCTTCCGCCAGCACGACCTCCAGACCTACGAGATCGTCGGTGCGGTCCTGCTGATGCTTCTCATCGCAAGCCTGAGCGCAGTATTGCTGCTCGGGCTCTGGTGGCCGGACCTCCTCCGCCGACTGCTGACATGGGCCGAGAGCGTAACCAATAGGGTCAAACGCCTGCTGAGGCCTCGTTCCGAGCCTACCCATCTGGCCGCACATAGCGCCGCCGAGTTCACCGAGGCCGCCGGCGCAATCAGGCAGCACCCGCGAAGGCTGATTCCGGTTTTCGGCATTGCGCTTACCTTGCATGTCATTGATATCGCCTGCCTGTACACGCTCTTTCTTGCCTTCCGCCAGCCTGTGATGCTTGGGCCATTGGTCGCCGGATACTCTATGGCGATCCTGTTCTGGGTGGTCTCCATCACGCCCCAGGGGATCGGCGTCGTGGAAGGCGTCATGGCGCTGGTCTATACATCTCTGGGAATCCCATCCGCTCGCGCAACTATCATTGCACTGGCGTTCAGAGGACTTGCGTTCTGGCTCCCGCTTCTCATAGGCTTCATTGTCATCAGGCGAACAAAGTCGTTCCGGCTCGAGGAACGGTCTCGAATGGCGGTAGTCGGCGTTCATGTTGCCGCCATCCTGACGGCGATCCTGGGCGTGGTGGACGTGCTGTCTGCCGTGTTGCCGGCGCTGAACTACCGGATTGTTGTGCTTCGGGAATACCTCCCCGTCGGGGCAAGGCAAGGTGCAAGGCTGGCGACCGTTTTCGTCGGATTCCTACTGCTGGCTCTGGCGGGCAACCTGTGGCGTCGTAAGAGGGTCGCATGGCTGATCGTCATTGTTCTTCTAGGCATTTCGGCGGTCACCCATCTGCTCAAGGGCCTTGACTTCGAAGAAGCTAGCCTTGCCACCGGGATGATCATCTGGCTTTGGCATCTCCGTCATTATTTTGGCGCGCGTTCCGACCGTCCATCTGCATGGCAGGGATTGCGGGCATTGGTGGCTGCACTTCTATTCACTCTGGCCTATGGAACGGCGGGCTTCTACTTCCTCGATAGGCATTTCACCGTCAGCTTTAACCTGATTGCCGCCCTCAGGCAAACGCTCGTTATGTTCACTCAGTTCTATGACCCTCACCTGCAGCCGATTACCGGGTTTGGCCGAGAGTTCGCCGACTCGATCTACGTCGTGGCGGCCATGACTTTTGCCTATGCGCTCATCATGATCATGCGTCCGGTTCTGATTAGGCGGCTGGCGACTGAAAAGGAACGCGCCCGAGCGAAGAGGATTGTCGAGAAATGGGGTCATTCCTCGATCGCAAGGTTTGCCTTGTTCGACGATAAGTCATACTACGTCAGCCCAGTGGGTTCATGCGTGGCTTATGCGGTAAGGGGCCGAGTGGCGGTTGCCCTCGGCGATCCCATCGGCCCGCCAAAAGATGCCGCCGTGACGATTGCTGCATTCCAGGGTTATTGCTCCGGGAATGACTGGCTACCGGCTTTCTATCAGACCCTGCCGGATTATCTGGAGATTTATCGCGCAGTCGGATTGTCCACATTGCACATCGGAAACGAGGCGATAGTGGATCTGGCGGCATTCACTCTGGAAGGGAAGGCCGGCAAGGACCTGCGGGCGGGCGTCAACCGGCTTACCAGAACCGGCCATTCCTATCAGATGCATGAGCCTCCTCTGCCGGACAGCCTCCTTGACGAGCTTAGGATCGTGAGCGACGAATGGCTGGAATCCATGCATGGCTCGGAGAAGCGCTTCTCGCTGGGATGGTTCGACGACGATTACATCCGAAGCAGCCCGGTCATGGCGATCCATGCCGAGGACGGCACCGTAGTGGCGTTCGCAAACGTAATCCCCGAGTACAAGATCAATGAGACTACGATTGATCTGATGCGTCATCGGCGGAAGACCGAGTCCGGCACGATGGACTACCTCTTTGTTGCTCTGTTCCAATGGGCGAAGGAGCAGGGCTATACCGGCTTCAACCTGGGGTTGAGTCCCCTTGCCGGGGTCGGGGAAAGCCACGAAAACCCGGCGATCGAGAAGGCGCTCCACTACATTTTCGAGCATGTCGGCCAGTTTTACAACTTCAAAGGCCTTTATGATTTCAAAAGCAAGTTCCAGCCCGAGTGGTCCCCTCGATACCTCATCTACCCCGGCCCTGCGAGCCTGCCGGCCGTGGCCATGGCAGTGATCCGTGCAGACTCCGGCGACGGCGTATTTTGGGCACACACAAAATCGCTCTTTGGAAAATGATTGACGCCTGCCAACATGTATGCTAACATATCGCTCGGAGGATCAAGATTAAATGCTCCAAAACCGCTAACAAGACGCCGAAACGCAGGGGACCCTACCTCGTAAGGTGAGGCAGGGGTTTGCGGTCACGTCTCGTCAGCGGGTTACTATGGATGCACTGGTTAAGTTGTTGTCTCCCGTTCGTGGTTAAAGAACCGTCCCATGCGCTTCGGCATGCGGACGGTTCTTTGTCTTGTAAGACGGGAGAGAGCAATGTTAATCACAAGTCGAGGTAATGCAAATATCAAGAGAATAAGGAGCCTGCGCCGCCGCAAGGCTAGGGAGCACACAGGCCTGTTCTTCGTCGAGGGCCGCCACCTCTTACGTGAAGCCCTGGAAACTCATGCCAGCATAGAGCACTTAGTCATCTGTCCGGAGCTTCTGACGGATAAGCTTAACTGGGGAAATCTATCGCGTCTGGAGGTTACGGCGGAGGTCTTCCAATCCATTTCCGAATCCGAGAATCCTGAAGGAATCGGTGCAGTCGTTCGCCAGCGATGGAAATCTCTGGAGGACATCTCACCCTCCAAAGGGCTGTGCTGGATCGCGATTAACTCCGTGCAATGCCCGAGTAACCTGGGCACTCTGCTCCGAATTAGCGATGCGGTCGGAGGCAGCGGTGTCATCCTCATAGGGAACTCGACCGATCCATACCATCCGGCGGCAGTGCGTTCCAGCTTGGGGACGACCTTCTCGCAGAGGCTCGTGCGGACGGCATTTCAGGCATTCGCGGAATGGAAGCGCCGGCGCCAGCTCACGCTGGTTGGCACATCACCATCCGCATCGGAAGACTATCGCTCTGTGGAGTACCAATCGCCATTGATCCTGTTCATGGGCAATGAATGGTTCGGCCTGACTGTCGAGCAGCAGAGATTGTGCGATACCCTCGTTCGGATTCCCATGGTGGGAAGGGTAAACTCTCATAATGTGGCAGTTGCGGCGGGAGTAGTGCTCTATGAGGTCTTTAGCCAGTCAAATGCCAAGTAGCAAACCAAGCGTTCGCATGGCTGAGCGGTGATAGAAGTGTGACGGATTTCTGAAACCCGAGCGGAAATCCGAACGTCTTAGTCAGTAAGATCGTTCAGCAGAACCTGTGATCGGCTAATGGCTGGCTTGTCCGCCGCAGCCACGGCGAAGGTGGATTTCCTCCGGGTGCATGCGGCAACCTCAAGCGGACGGCCCGGAGGTCAATAAGGGGAGGACTGTGTAGCCCTCCCCTTTATCTTGCCTTCCGCCCCTCATCGAGGACCGCGAGGTAGTTTTCGACGGGCATGTAGTCGGTGAGGGAGTTGCCGGTGCCCATGGCCCAGTAGCCGTCGTAGAAGCATTCCTCGATCATCTTGCGGGCGTAGGCGCGCAGATCCGCCTCGGAGCTTCGGCAGATGACGTCCACGTCCAGGCCCCCCAGTGGGGTAATCCGATCACCATACTGCCGCTTGAACTCCCCCACCGGCAGGATGACGTCCTCGAACGAGTGCTTGGCATCAATCCCGGTTGCGATCAGGTCCTCATAGACATCCGCCAGGTTCCCGCATGAGTGGAGGATGAATGGCTTGCCGGCATTGTGGGCCTCGGCGACCATCTTCCGGTAGATGGGGAAAACGTGCTGACGGAGTTGATTCGGGCTGAGGAAGGTCGAGGTCTTGAAGCCCAGGTCATCGCCCTGGCGAAGCGCGCCGATGCAGTCCATGGTCGCAAGCTGCCTGACCGCGCTGTGATGCAGCCGCCCGATCCGATCGAACACGAGGCCGACCAGTTCGGGATCGTCCGCAAGTGCATAGGACAGACCGATCGTCCCCATCATGCGCGAGACCCACTCATAAGGCCCGGCGCAGACTCCCCCGACGATCTTCGCCCCCTCGGGAAGGAGCTTGGCCACGACCTCGAAATGGCTGAAATCAATGGGATTGGACTCATCGGGCCAGGGGTAGTTCTCATAGTCCTCCATGCTTTGGATGACGACATAGGCCTCGCTGCCCTCGGTGATTCCCGCGTGACGCGGGGGCAGGGGGCAATTCAGCCCGATCTCCATGGGCACGCAATCATAGCCCATCCCCAGCCAGAAATCCACGTAGATGCGCCAGAACTCCGGGCTGCCCATGGGCATCTTGTCTATGGGTACGCCCATGCGCCGGGCGATGAATCCCCAGCTTGCTATGTGCTCGTAGAACGGCAGGTGATCCGGCCTGCCCTTCCTCCAAAGGACTTTCAGGAATTGATCGAAGTCGGGACTATGGTTCATGGTGCTTAGTGCATTGTGCATAGTGCTTAGTGCATAGTGCTTTGTCGGACGAGTCAGACAAGTCGGACGGCGAGCTAATTCTACCACGACTAGCTTGCTTGTTCAAATGAACAAATGCCTGGGTATTGCGTCTACAAATCCAGACTCGAGTTTAGTGGGCTGGACGGCCCGAATTCCCAAGAAAGAGAGTGATTTCGATGAGAACAACTAGATTGATTGCGCTGTTGCTGGTGGTCCTCCTGGTGATCGCAGTGGCGGCATACGCCCAGGGACCTGCGCAGGCAAGGAAGGCCCAGAAGGCGCAGGGCATGGCGGCAGCGGGCAATCAGGCTCAGGCTATGACCCCGGAGCAGCGACGCGCACACGCAGCGGCCATGGCACCGCTGCAGAGGATTCTCATGCCTCCGAATCCCAGAGAGTTCCTGCAGTTCGGCATAGCCCTGAACCTGACAGACCAGCAGAAGGAGCAGGTGAGGGCTCTGTATGAGACGTTCGGTAACGCGCTGAAGGGGATCTGGCCGACCAGGGGCGAGGCCCTTAAGGGAGTCCTGGAGGGCCTGAAGCAGCCGTCCCCGAACAAGGGCGAGCTTCAAGCGGGCGCTGCCAGGGTGCTGGACGCCGACAGGGCGATCATTGATGCTGAGTTCGACTTCTGGATCGGCCTCAAGGGCATCCTGAATGTCCAGCAGCAGACTGCCGCTCAGAACTACCTGCAAAAGAGAGTCATAGGTGAGCTTGGCGGCGGCAGGCAGGGTGGACCTGGCGGACCTCCACCTCAGCAGTAAGATTTCGTTGAAGGGTATGCAGACC
>DASRZD010000669.1:0-2298 GCA_035686805.1 Armatimonadota bacterium | reverse complement strand
GGCTGGTGTCGTTCGTCACGGCAACCACGAAGGAAATCGTGTACTCGAACACGATCACCGCCGACGACATCAGGCGGCCAGTTGCCGAGAGAACGCTCACGAAGGGCTCCACGGCTACGAATGTGGCCGACAGGTTCTACCTGTTCGACGAAAAGCTCAACGTCAGAGTGACTGTCACCTCGACGGGCATGGTCTTGAAGACTCTGCCAGTTCTGATCCGTGTGACAGACCGGTAAATACTGGGGAAAACGGCACTCGGATTTATTTTCGTCTTTTTTGCGGATTTGTGTTGACGCCCTGCGAAATATCTGAGTATAGTGTGCGCCATGAAAACGAATTCGTGGCCGCGAATACGTCGGAAGCCTGCCAAGCGCAGTGCTAAATCCAAGTCTCAGAAACCCGTCATCTCCGACAAAATAACCATCGAGACACTGATTGCTTGTGCAGACCTCTTGCAGGAACAGGCTGTCCCGGAACCGTATTTTTTTATGTGTTCAAAACGACTCTTGAAGCGCATCCGAAGGGAGTTGACGAAATGAGTGAGAGATTTGATGTTAATCTGAAAATTGAAACAGTCAATTCAGAGCTTCTTCCGGTCGAGGAATGGATATGGAAGTTGCGATGTCCTGACCTGCTTGGCTTTGTTAAGGAAATGGATGCTCTCTATGCCAAACACCATCCCGGAGAATTACGTCGTCCTTTACAGCATGTGACTTACGTGAAGAGCAAGAACTAGCATGAATAAACCCCGTCAATGGCCCAGAATCCGCATGACACGCCGAGTCTACAAGGGCGAAACTCACGTTTCCTACTGCATCGACTCAGGCATCATCGACGGTAAACGCCGTCAGGAATTCCGCCAGACCCCACACGAAGCCGAAGTTCGCGCCGCCGAGATCCGCAAGGAGCACGAGAAGCTTGGGGACTTGGCCTTTGCGCTGACGGCAGAGCAGCGTATTGAGGCCGCCAAGGCGTTTCGGGCACTGGAGGGGCATGGAACCCTAGCCCAGGCGGTTGAAGCGTTCCTGGGCTCCAGAATGAACGTCAGGCGGCTGATGACGGTTGCTCAGGTTCAGGAGAGCCTCTACAATCAGCAGGTTGCCGATAAACTGCGGCCGGCCAGCCTCCAGGCGACCAGGACGAGGATCAAAGCCTTTCTGGACTGCTACGGCGATGTCTCCATTGCCACAATCTACAGGGCGGTCATCGAGGCATGGCTCGCCACAAGGACGGACTCCGCGGCGAGCAAGGCGGCGGTCCTCCGGTATCTGAATGTCCTCTTCAACCACGCCAAGGAGCTTGACGTCATCACGGAAAACCCTGTCGAGAAGATAAGACGCCCGAAAGTTGAGGCACGGGTCCCAGAGATCCTCACTGTTGACAAGGTCGAGGCGCTGTTGCGAGTGGCCGAGAAGAAGCTGCCGGCGGTGGCCGTAGCAGGGCTGGCTATCCGGTTCTTTGCCGGGATTCGCTCGGAAGAGATGAAGCGGTTGACGCCGGACTGCATTTCTTTGGCGAACCGTCAGATCACGATCAGGCCGGATGTCAGCAAGATCGGCGCTCAGCGGCATGTCAGCATATCGGCTAACCTTCTGGAGTGGCTTGAGACGTACCCCACGGCGCCGGGCGAGATGTTGTATAACGACCTGTCGGCATGCCGGGAAGAGGTAGGACTCAACCCTTGGCCGAACAATGCGACACGGCACTGCTTTGCGAGTTACCACCTTGCCATGCACCAGGACGCTGGCCGGACGGCGTTTGAACTCGGGCACACTGGAGACGCGAAGCTGCTCTACAAGCACTATCGGAATCCCAACATCACGTCGGTTGAGGCGGAGAGGTATTGGAAGATCACACCCAACGCCCCGCAGCAGGGGCGGCGAAGCCGTACCCTGCCTGCGGATGTTGGAACGGAATTGGAGGAAGCATGAAGACCGTGACGGTGGTTTATGACGTGGTGAACGAGGCCGAGTGGGCGAAGCGCAATCCGCTGCACTACGCGTACGACGGGTTGAAGGCCGTGCGGGTGGGGATCGGGGACGCCTTGGACGCTCGTGACGCATTGACAGAACTTCTCCCGTTTGTCGAAGAGGACTACTACCCGAACTGCGCAACGCCCGAGTTTAAGGACGCCATGATTCACGCGCTGCGCTGTACTGCCAACGCCGCGTTGGCGGGCGGCGAAGCCGTACCGTCGAACGGCGTGGTTGGCGGAAAGGTGGAAGCGTGAAGACCGTGACGGTGGTTTATGACGTGGTGAACGAGGCCGAGTGGGCGAAGCGCAATCCGCTGCACTAC
>DASRZD010000668.1:0-5106 GCA_035686805.1 Armatimonadota bacterium | reverse complement strand
GGATGTCTCGGAGGCCATACGAACCCCCGAGGTCACGAGGCTTTCCTCGCCGGTGAGCGCGATTTCGGGCGTCCGGCGGGTTCTTGTTGCCCAGCAGAAGAAGCTTGCAGGTGACGGCGTCGTCATGGAGGGGCGGGACATCGGCTCGGTCGTGCTCCCGAACGCCGAGTCCAAGGTATTTTTGACCGCATCGGTTGATGAGCGTGCGAATCGCCGCTACCTGGAAATGAAAGCCGCGGGCATGCAGGTGGATATCGAGGCGCTGAAGAAGGACATCGAGGAACGTGACATCCGCGACAGCACTCGAAGCGACAGCCCGCTGACCCAGGTTCCCGACGCCGTCGTCATTGACACGGATGATCTCACGGTCGAGGAAGTGATCGAGAAAGTGATCGGCCAGGTAATGCGTAAGGAGTAATGCGTAAGGAATTGGGATTACGGATTACTCGTTACGGATTACGCATTTGACGCCATGCTCTATCGCCTAAGCACCTTCATACTCAGCGTGATATTCCGCTTCACGGGCGGCGTGACGCTCATCGGCCTGGAGAATATCCCGAAGACCGGCGGAGTCATCCTCGCGTCCAATCACATCAGCTATGTTGACCCTCCCATCGTCGGATGCTATCTCCGGCGGCAGGTTCATTTCATGGCGAAAGAGGAGCTGTTCCGTTCCAGGCTGATGGCGTTCTGGATGCGCCGGGTGGGCACGTTCCCGGTCAGGCGAGGCACTGCCGACAGAAAAGCGCTCAAGCAGGCGATTGACTTACTTGCCCAGGGTAGGGTAATATGTATATTCCCCGAGGGTACCCGGAGTCCTGACGGTAAGCTCCAGGAGCCCGAGTTGGGGATCGGCCTCATAGCGCTCAGGGCACGAGCGCCGATAGTGCCGGTGGCGATCATAGGAAGTGATAAGGTCCTGCCGCCAAATTCGAAGCGTCTGTATCGTCGTCGTGTCAAAATTGTGTATGGCAAGCCTTTGACGTTTCCGGACCTGGAACAGGGCAAGGAAACCCGACAATCACTGGAAGAGGTCGGACGGAGCACAATGTCGGCCATTTCTGAACTCATTTTGGCGCATGCTTCCTGACGGCCCAAGAAAAAAACCGGGGATTATTCGGAAAACTCTTTGTTTGCCTATTGACAAAACGGTTAAATTGCCCTATACTGCCTTTGTCGAATCCCGGTAGTATTACCGGCATTCTGCAGTGAGTCCGCTGGGTATACAGGCAAGCGTTACCTCGCCACCACAGCGAACCGTGGATTCTTCAGTACTTATACAGTTAAAGGCTAGGACAGTCGGTTAAGTACCCACGAGGCGGACATCTGTAAGGCATGTAAATAGGCGGTTATATCCCTAGCTAGAAATCGTTATTAGCGCCCCTCGGAAAGGATGACGCTGGTGGCAAGGCAGAAGATTCTCATCGTTGACGATGATAACAACACTTGCGAGATGATCAGGATGCAGCTCGATACGGCGGGCTTCGAGGCGTTCTGCGTCCAGAGTGGCAGGGAGGCCCTCGCTGTAGCCAAGGAGCAAAGACCCTCGCTCATGATTCTCGACCTCATGATGCCCGAGATGGACGGCTTGGAAGTCTTCCGGGAGCTCAGGCGCACGACCAATGTCCCCGTCATAATGGTCACCGGCCGAAGTGATGAGTTCGATAAAGTCCTCGGCCTGGAGATGGGTGCGGATGACTATGTAGTGAAGCCCTTCAGCACTCGCGAGCTCACCGCCCGAGTAAAAGCCGTCCTCCGAAGGGCGCAATCCGGCCAGTCATCCGACGACCAGCAGATGCTGAACCTCCCCGGCTTCTATGTGAACCTCCTTTCCCGCGAAGTGCGAGTCAACGATAAGCGTGTGGATCTTACTCCCAAGGAGTTCGACCTCCTCTGGCACCTGGCAAGGCATCGAGATCGCGTTTTCACCCGCGAGGAATTGCTGAAGCAAGTATGGGATTATGAGGAGTTCTTCGGCGACGAGCGCACAGTTGACCAGCATGTGAAAAGATTGAGGCGAAAAATCGAAGACGATCATACCGCCTGCCGCATCACCACCATCTGGGGCGTCGGCTACAAGTTCGAAATGTCCAACGGCGCCTGATCCGATTTACGCATTACGGATTACGGATTAAGCATTCACTCATCACTCATCACGTATGACAACCCCTCCGTCCGGGTATATACCTCTCACGTCTCTCATTGAGACCAGGAAGGGCGAAGGGCTATGGTTGGCTTAGCGGTTGCATCTCCGGTCATCACCAGGGAAGAGAACAGGGGACAGATGAATATCTGCGTAATCGGCACGGGATATGTGGGATTGGTCACCGGCGCGGTATTCGCCGATCTCGGCAACGAGGTCATCTGCGTAGACGCCGACAAGAGCAAAGTCGAGATGCTCACCTCCGGGAAAATGCCGATCTATGAGCCCGGCCTCGAGGAGATGGTCCACCACAGCGTCGAGGACGCCCGAATCTCCTTCACCACCGACATCGCTCGTGGGATCCGCGATTCGGAGATCATTTTCATCGCAGTCGGTACCCCTCCCGGCCCGAATGGCGAGCCCGATCTCACCCAGGTCATCAGCGTCGTCAAAGAAATCGCCCGCCACCTGAACAAGTACAAAGTCATCGTCAACAAGAGCACCGTCCCCATCGGCACCGGCAATCTGGTCCGTGAACTCATCGAGGCCAACCGGACTCAGGACGTCCACTTCGATGTCGTCTCGAACCCCGAGTTCCTTCGCGAGGGCTCGGCGATCCATGATACGCTCAATCCCGACCGAATCATCATCGGAGCGCCCTCCCAGACCGTCGCCATGAAGTTGCTCGAACTCTATGCGCCCCTGGAGCGGCCAATGCTCATCACCGACGTCACCAGCGCCGAGGTGATCAAATACGCCTCGAACGCCTTCCTCTCCATGAAGATATCGTTCGTCAATGCCATGGCCTCCCTTTGCGAGGAGGTCGGCGGCGACATCCTCCAGGTCTCGAAGGGGATGGGCTATGATCGGCGTATCGGCGAGCACTTCCTCCAGGCTGGCCTGGGGTTCGGCGGCTCGTGCTTCGGGAAGGACCTGAAGGCGCTGATCCACAAATGCGGCCGGCATGGATGCGATCCGCAGATGCTCCAGTCCATCCTCGACATTAATGACAATCAGCCGATTCGCTTTGTTGATCGGGTCTCGAGCGTTCTCGGCGGCCTAAAGGATCGGAAGATCGCGGTCCTGGGCCTCGCCTTCAAGCCGAATACGGACGATATGCGGGATGCGAAGTCTATTGACGTCATCGGTAAGCTGATCTCCGAGGGCGCAGTCGTCCAGGCCTATGATCCCATCGCCATGGACAACTGCCGGCGGATCTTTCCCCAGATCATCTACTGCGAGAACCCTTATGAGGCCGCCGACGGCACATCCGCCATCCTCCTGGTGACCGAGTGGAATGAGTTCCGCTTCCTCAACTTCGATCAGATCAAGGAAGTCGTCCAGCGGCCGCTCATCTTCGACGGATGGAATATGTACGACCCCCAGCGCATGCGCCGCATGGGCTTTGAGTACCACGGCATCGGCCGAGCCACCAACGGCCACTAGCCACTCCCACACTCCCATACTCCCATACTCTCCCCGTATCCCTTAAGTCTGCCAGCCAGATGCCGATAATGTTTGTAGTGACCAGTCGCAGGAGTCAGGCATTGATCGGAACACTCAGCCGAAACGAGCACTACAACAAGGGGATCGCTCTGTATGACGATGGCCAGTACGTGGATGCCATCGCCGAGTTTCAGCGCGTGCTGGAATCCGCCCTCGCGACCGATGCCCCTGAGAAGAAGCTCGCATCGTTCTACATGTGTGAGGCTTACGCAACCCTCGGCCTCGCCCACCTGAACATGGTTGCATATCGGCGGGCTGAAGAGGAGTTGAAGGCCGCGCTCGCCATCCACCCGGACTATGCCGACCTCAATTTCCACCTTGCGCTTGTCTATTATCGCCAGCGTCGCTATGCGAAGGCCGAGAAGCAGCTCAAGAAGGCCATTGCAATCAACCCCAAGTATGCCCGCGGATTGATGTACCTGGGTCTTTCACGCCTCCATCGGAAAGATTCGGCCGGCATAGAGGACATCGAGTGGGCGGTGGCAATCGAGCCCGCCTACCAGAATGAGGAATATCGCCAGGCGCTCTTCCTCTATCGGCAGGGCGATACCACACGGGCAATCCGCTATCTCGAGGAGGTGGCGGAGACCGACGTGGACCACATCAGCGGGCTGGTGAATAAGGGCCTGCAGCTCATGAGAGACCGCGAATACGGCGAGGCGACCAATGCGTTCCTCGAGGCGATCTCCTTGTGCCCCGACTATGCCGACCTAAGGCATTATCTAGGCCTGTGCTACATGCGCCAGGGCATGATGGAGCTTGCCGCCGGGCAATTCTCCAAGGCCCTCGAGCTGAACCCGAACTTCATCACCGCCGCTGTGAACCTGGCGATCGCATACGAGAAGGACGGCAAGCACGAACTCGCCATCCAGACCCTCCAGCAGGTCTGCACCGCCGAGCCAAACAACCTCATCGCCTCCAAGCTCCTCAGTCGACTCTCAAACAAGTAAGAACTCCTTTCTTACTTGGCGTTCTTTGCGCCTTTGCGGTGAACTCCGGATTCGCCCAGTCGCATTTGACTCCCCTTCGGTTCTGCCTCTATACTGATATGTCCGATGGGAAAACAGTTCAAATTCGAGGTGATCAAGAAAAGCTCCGATAGCGCGGGGAGGCTGGGGAAGCTCAGGACTCCCCATGCCGTGATCGAGACTCCGGTTTTCATCCCGGTCGGGACTCAGGCGACCGTGAAGGCCGCCACCCAGGAGGAACTCCGCGAGCTCGGCTACGACATCATCCTCGCGAACACCTACCACCTCTACCTCCGACCGGGCCATGAGCTGATCGAGAAGGCCGGTGGACTGCACAAGTTCATGAGTTGGGATCGGGCGATCCTCACCGACAGCGGCGGCTACCAGGTCTTCAGCCTGAGCGACATCCGCCGAATCAGCGACGAGGGCGTGAAATTCAAGTCCTATATTGACGGTTCCGAGCACTTTTTCACCCCGGAAAGCGTAATA
>DASRZD010000667.1:0-2007 GCA_035686805.1 Armatimonadota bacterium | reverse complement strand
GTCATGACTTTTCGCCTGGCCGGGAGCATCGCTGATCCGTTGAGCCACATGAATGAGATGGCGCGGAAGATGGCCTCGGGCGACCTGAGTCTGCGGGTTCAGGCAAGCGGCAGGGACGAGATCGGCCAGCTTGCGAAGAGCCTGAATGTGATGGCGGACCATCTCCAGTCGAACCTCGATCAGCTTGCCCAGGAGCGCGATAAGATGGCGACCGTGCTCGCCACGATGGCCGATGGCATCGTCATCACCGACAGGTCGGGCACTATTACCCTGTTCAATCGCGCCTCAGAGCGGCTGTTTGGCTTGAAGGCGGATAAGGCCGTCGGCAGTCAGGTAGACGTGCTGAAGTCGGTTCCCGACATCTCGGAGATGATTCGGCGAACCCTCGATGGAGGGGCGCTCGTCCGCAAAGAGATTCCCACCACAACGCCTGCCGAGCGCATAATCAATGCCTATGCCGCCCCTGTCCATGACCAGAAGGGTGCGATCGCCGGATGCGTGGTTGTCCTCCAGGATGTCACCGGTATCCGGCGGCAGGCGGAGATTCGGAAAGACTTCGTCGCGAACGTGAGCCATGAGCTTCGGACCCCGGTTGCGTCGGTGAAGGCGATCGTGGGGGCCCTCCAGTCAGGCGCTATGGAAGAGTTGTCGGTCGCCCAGAAGTTCCTGGACAACCTCGATCTCGAGACCGACAGGCTTTCTCTGCTCCTGAACGATTTGCTGAACCTGTCCGAGTTGGACGCCGGCAAGAAAAGCAAGCAGACCACTGTCAATCTTCATGAGATCGCGGAGCAGGTGGTCTCCGAGCTTGCCGAGAAGGCGCGAAAGGGAAGCATCGAGGTCAGCGTGGATACCCCCAGCGAGCTGTCCGTCATCGCGGGGAAGCATCAGATGATTCAAGTCATGCGCAATCTGATAGACAACGCGATCAAATATAACAATGAAGGTGGCCGGGTGGAGGTCACCGGTGGTGAGACTGATTCGGAGGTTGTTTTCACGGTAAGAGATACCGGAGTCGGGATTCCTCCGTCTGATCTCGACCGGATCTTCGAGCGGTTCTACCGGGTGGACAAGGCTCGCTCCCGCCAGCTTGGGGGCACGGGCCTCGGGCTCTCGATCGTGAAGGACATCGTCGAGGCGCATGATGGGCGCATCATGGCCGACAGTGAAGTCGGCGTCGGCAGCTCTTTCACCATCGCCCTCCCGAAGGGCAAGCCCGAATAGGTCTGTTTTCGGTCCGACAGGTCAGACAAGTCCGACTAGTCCGACACCCCTCCTTGACCAAGCGCCAGCACCGCCTTATACTGGTTTCGGAGGAGATCGGTGTCCGTCAGACTGCTCATCGGGCCTAATGGCAGCGGCAAGACCACCCGCGCCTTGCAGGAGTTCGGGCAATTCACCCCGCTTCAGCAGCATCAGTCGGTGAGGTTCGTGGTGCCTGGCATCAGCCAGGTGTTGGATCTGCGCCGGCTTGTCCTCTCCCATGAGACCCATGAGTCCCCCGGCATCCTCGGCGATCCGTTCTGCACATTCCAACGGCTGGCGGAGGAGATGCTCGGCACTCGGCCCATCACCGAGACCCAGAAGCGCCTCCTGCTGGGAACGCTCCCCATGCCGGTATACTTCCGCCCCAGCCCGAACCTGCCCGCGGCATTGAGTGGCATCATTCGCATGCTAAAAAGATCGCTCGTCACCCCGGAGAACCTCCGAGCGGCGGCAGTCCATCTCCCTGCGACCTCCCGGGCCAAGGTATCCGCCCTTGCCGAAACATACCAGTCCTACGAGAATGCCCTAGTTGAGCGAGACCTCCGGGATTCCGAAGGGATCCTCATCCAGGCGCGTGATCAGGAAGTCCCATGGAGACTGGTCATCGTTGACGGCTTCACCCGCCTCTACCCGGTCCAAATGGAATTCATCCGCCACCTGGCCGATTCCTGTGATGTTCTCCTCACCTCCGAATCCCTCCCCCCTAGAACCTATAACCTACAACCTACAACCCTGGCCTCC